>NZ_JACJEB010000020.1:0-79465 GCF_014163845.1 Shewanella sp. SR43-4
ACTTAGCACTTAAATTAAAATTAAACTTTTATCGTCTCTAGCAGTAAAAACCAGCTAATACCTAAACTGATTACTATCGTGTTGGTTAGCGCTCGCCGATGATTATCAACTCCTGTTTCAAGGCTGACTTCAATGACAACTTATTTCACCTGCCCCAAGCTGATTTAGCCTCGTTCGCCACTAACTAGTACTCAGCAATAGTAAACCGATACACTATTGCTGCAATGCTAAGCAAAAATCACTAATCAGTTCGGGCCAATCATCAACATCATCCATGGAGTTAGCGATATGCAGTTTGGCATTCGGTAACGCCTTTTCAAGTTCAATAGCTGTTTCAATGGGATGAGCATCATCATCTTGCCAAGCAAGAATTAGCGTTGGCACCCTAATGCTGGCAAGTTGCAGCTTACTTGGGAGGTCATTTTGAGCAGCCGCGGTAAATAACTGACTTAATGTCTGGCGTTTCATCGACTTTAGTCCATCTAACATCCCCAAAACACTGTGCTTGTGGGCATCGATTAACCAGCGAGGTAACATCTTGTCTAAATGCTTGGCATTCATTTGGGCTAAGCCTTTACCGCCAAGTATGCGTGCGGCTTTGGCTATTTTATAATAATAATTAACTTGATTGGCTCTAGCCTGCCACGCGATAGGCGGGGTCATTAAAATGAGTCCTTGAATGCTTTGGGGATTGGCCAATGCTGCATACAAGCTGGTTGCACTGCCCATGGATTGACCACCCAAAATCATTGGTGTCGGAGCTTGATAATGCGCCGCGACCCTCAACATGTCTTTCGCAAGAGACGGCCAAAGGTAATCGTCAACAGACTCACCCGCAGTAGATAATCCATGACCGATTGCATCATAACGAATAAGTTGTAACTTTTTAGGAAACCGATGCCAAGCATACACGCCAATAGCATCTTCACTTTGCATGCAGCCACACAGACCGTGGGCCCAAACCAAGGCTTGCCCCTTACCGCTAATGGAACAATTAAACTGATTGATATTAAATTGCTCTGTCATGGCCTGTGGTTCTCCTATCTGTCTATCCTTTTACAATTTCAATCAATCTATTAATAAATAATATGATTGCATCTGTCGTATCAAACCTAAATGCTAAACCGTAATGAATTTCACTTAAGCCTTTGTTACGGCGTGTTGGAAAACGAGTCATTTGAGCATTGTGGTAATAATCGTATTTGGCATGGACGCCATCAATAGTGGCCAGTTCAGTAGAAAAAACCTCAAATGCCGGACGAATGATCAGTAATGGGGTTTTACCTTCAACATGTAAATAAACCGGCTCTTTTAACTCAGGAAGCATGTATTCGGTGACATTCTTAATATTAAAATTAGTACGACATTTGAGTTCATTCAAGGTTGATGCAACTTGTTCAAGGGTGATGCTCATAAAGTGGATGCCTGTGCTGGGTAATGTCATTGATTTATATCACTAGAGTATATGGCTTAGCTGAATAAATAAAAACAAAAAGCCCCGAACAAATGTTCAGGGCTAATGGTGTTAGTGCGATATTAGTAACGATAAAGCAGAATTATGCGTCAATACCTTTACTCGCCAAAAACTCGTCGTATGTGCCTTTGAAATCGTTAATCCCTGTCGGAGTCACTTCAAGAATACGAGTGGCTAACGATGATACGAATGCACGGTCATGAGATACGAACATTAATGTACCTTCGTACTTTTCAAGCGCATTGTTTAATGACTCAATCGATTCCATATCCATGTGGTTGGTTGGCTCATCGAGTAATAAGATGTTCGGCTTTTGCATGATAAGTTTACCGAAATACATACGGCCTTTCTCACCACCAGATAGCACTTTGACTGACTTTTTAATGTCATCGGCACCAAACAACATACGGCCTAGAATACCGCGTACCGATTGGTCATCGTCATTTTCTTTGCGCCATTGACTCATCCATTCGAACAAGGTCATGTCATTGGCAAAATCAGCTTCATGATCCTGGGCGTAGTAACCAATATTGGCATTTTCAGACCAATTAATGGTGCCTTCATCTTGTGGGATGTCGTGTACTAAAGTACGCAACAAAGTCGTTTTACCGACACCGTTTTGGCCCAAAATAGCAATCCGCTCGCCCACTTCAACCATAAGGTCGAATTTACTAAATAACGGAGTATCGTAACCTTTAGCTAAGTTTTCAACAACCAAGGCATTACGGAACAATTTCTTTTCTTGTTCAAAACGAATAAACGGGTTCACACGGCTTGATGCTTTAATATCATCTAGCTTAATTTTATCAATTTGCTTGGCGCGTGATGTCGCTTGCTTAGCTTTAGATGCGTTAGCAGAGAAACGCGCAACGAAGGTTTGTAACTCTGCAATTTGTGCTTTCTTCTTCGCGTTGTCACTCATTAAACGTTCACGAGATTGCTGTGCAGCCATCATGTATTCGTCGTAGTTACCTGGGAACACGCGTAATTCGCCGTAATCTAAGTCAGCCATATGAGTACAGACTGAGTTTAAGAAATAACGGTCATGCGAAATAATGATCATGGTGCTGTTACGTTGGTTCAACATATCTTGTAACCAGCGAATAGTATCGATGTCCAAGTTGTTGGTTGGTTCGTCAAGTAACAGTAAATCTGGGTCGGAGAATAATGCTTGCGCCAAAAGCACACGCAATTTAAAACCTGGAGCGATTTCGCTCATTAAGCCAAAGTGTTGTTCGGTACCAATACCGACACCTAAAAGTAAGTCACCGGCACGAGATTCAGAGGTATAACCATCCATCTCGGCAAATTCCATCTCAAGTTCAGATACTTTAATACCGTCTTCTTCGCTCATTTCAGGTAAAGAATAAATACGGTCGCGCTCTTGCTTTACTTTCCACAACTCACGGTGGCCCATGATCACAGTGTCTACGACAGAAAAGGCTTCGTATGCAAACTGGTCCTGGTTTAATTTACCCATACGTTCGTTAACATCTATTGAGACGTTACCACTTGATGGTTCTAAATCACCGGCAAGGATTTTCATAAAGGTGGATTTACCACAACCATTCGCGCCAATTAAACCGTAGCGATTTCCGCCACCAAATTTGACTGAGAGGTTTTCAAACAGTGGCTTAGCGCCAAACTGCATTGTGATGTTAGCTGTTGTAATCAAAATGAAATTCCAAATCGTGTTGTGTGTTGAAGCCGATATCAAATTATAGTGTATTCGCTCAAGTTGACATCTATATGACTCAAGCAAGCAAAAATGATATTGAAACTAGAATACGGCAAAGCCGAGGTAAATACGAAGCGCGATAGTGTAAGGATTTTTGGCCTATTTATCAACCTAGCAATCAACAATAGCGCAGACAAATACTGGCCACTTTTGAGATACAAGCAAGTATATGCTCACCATAATGCATATATCAGGGACGATAAATACACCAAGGTGGCTTAACACCGAAAACATCAATATGTTTTCGGTATCAATGATAACCGTGTGAAGTATTTAGTAAAAATATTGCCTCAGCTTAGGCGCTTGCTGGATCTGTTACATGGTCTGGGTGAATTTCTGCTTGGATAAAGCAGTTTTGTAGCACTTTTTTCGATGGGTACATACTTGCTGTGCTATCAATTATTTGCGCATCAAAATCGACAACAATAGGAATAAAATGGCTCGCTTTGGTGATTTTACGCTGTCTTAATTTTTTCAATGCGCTGATATCGGCATTCGAAGGCGAATGGTCAAAAGTAAAATACAAATAATGAATCGTATTTTGAGACTTCATTCCGAGCACTTTCTTTAACTCTACTAAGCGAGTCACTAATTGCTCATTCTGTGCTTGAACCTGCGCAATTGAGACTTTACTCATATCAAATACGGATATTGAAATAACACTATTGATATACTTTTGCGCCGCAATAAACTCAAGCCCTTCAAACTTAGCTGAACCGTCTGTCTCGAGTGTTGATGGCGCTAACTCTACAAAGCCGTTGCTATTGATTAAAATGTCTTTTAAACGCTCACGGGCTGTCGGCAATGCACTAAAATACGCCTCTTTCTTGCGAATATTGTGTCTCATGTAACCCGCTAGGGCACCACAAAGCACTAAAAAGACGATTTTGCCACCAATACGATGCCAAAAATCTAGGTATGGCGCATCCGGTAAAGTAATCCCGGCTTCCAAGGTTAGCGCTTCAACCTCTAGTGGCATCAAATCAATGTATAAATCATCTTCTGGCAGCATGCCAGCAAAACGGCCATCATAATTCCACAGTGGAATAAATAATACTTCAACCGATTTATAGATATAGCCAATATCGACGTTATCACCCTCTGGTGTTTGAAATCGTTCGTCATCGGGAAGTTCCACTAGGGTAATAATGTTTTCCCCACCAAAAGAAATTAATCCCGCTTTGGCATGCGAAATATTAGCGGTTATAAGCAAGCAGAATAGCAATAGTAAGAAAATATTTTTCATTTTAATCCTTTATGAATAAAAAATAGCTGATTAGTGATCAGACTAAGCAGTGAACAGCGGAACCACAAATTGTAATCGCAATGAGTCTTTTAGATTCCCTTCATACAAAGACTCATCGCTATTATACTAAAAAATGCTCAGACAACAACGCCATAGCGCTTATAGTTGCGCGACTAGCCTAGGAGCATTTTTATCGTTTTAAATACTCAATAATGTAGTCTAATCCACCAGTGATAGCGGCGACTTGGGCATCGTTACATTCTTGCGCTGTGACCAGAGGACTATCAGGATACACTTCAGTCGTGGTGTTAAAGTGATTGTCAGTGATACCGGCGCATAAACTGAGTTTTTTTACTGGATAGTTAATCACCCCAAATTGCTCAATCGGCACTTCAATTAGTTGCCCATTATCGTCTGGTGCAATATGGGTCACTTTGGCAACGGAATCGATTATCGCTTTTTGAAATGCGGGAGTTGGATTATCACTGTCACCCACCAAATAAAAACCGTCAGGAATAATGCCTTTATCATAATCAACGCCATCGCGAGCAGACAATACTGGTCTAAACTCTATCTCATCAGTATCGGTCGTTTCATGTAAATCAATATGTGCATATACCTCACCGAGTGTGGCCACAAATGCCATTAATGCCGCTGATTCTTCCGCTGGACTGTTAGGGTAAAAAGAGCGATTAGGATCGATGGCTTTTGGGTTCCAACGATTAATAGTTTCATAACCCCACGGGCTGATACATGGCGCAACCACCACATTAAAATACTGAGCGTAATCTTGCGCTTTAGTGGCTAAAAATTGAATGGCACCTTGTACACCACTGGTTTCATATCCATGTACGCCGCCGGTGATCAAAATGGTTTTTTTAGTACTGTCCCACTTGAGTGGTTTAAAACCAAATAAAGGATACTTGTCGACGTCATAAGATAACGCGCCATACTGTATTTGCTCAAATTGAGCCGCAAGCGGGGTTAACTTACTGACCACTTCATCTTGATATGACCGCTTGATAGTCACTTGTGCTAACCATTGGGCTTTGTGATCATCGGTCCATTTTTGTCCAGGAATGCCAATTGGATACGCTGTTGAATTGCTCATATAACCTCGTTAATCGTTTGTTTTATTGAGTTAATCTATTACGTTAGTTTATTTATTGTGACGGATTTAGGTTTAGCTAAAATAACTAAGCCTATGCCTAAAAAAATGATACTGGCGGAAATACTAAGATGAATACTGATCACTTCATCTAAAAATAGTACCCCGCCAAAGGCGGCGATGACAGGAACGGTCAGTTGTAATACTGCCGCATGTGTTGCTGTTAACCCACGTAAAGCTTGATACCATAATGCGTAGCCGACGCCAGATGCCAGCCCACCTGACAATACGGCCAATAAAATGCCTGCGGGCGACAAGATAAGGTGATTCATGGGTTCAACAACGCTAAACAATGGCAGTAACCAGACTACACCTATCATTGCCGCAACTAACGGCAAGGTGCGAATAAAATTATAGCCGGTATCAAACAGTGGTTTGCGCGACTGTTTACCCAATAACGTGTAGCCACCCCAAGCACAGCCACTGAGGGCCATTAATATTAGGCCTATGATTGAAGGAGCGCTGACGCCCGGTAAAACTAAATATCCAAAACCTGCAAATGCCAATGAGGCGCCAATAACCTCGAGTAAGGTTAACCGCTGGCCTTGAATATAACTCATCAGCATCATACTCATTTGTACTGCAGCAAATAAAATTAATGCGCCAGTTGCGGTATCAAGAAGCACGTAAGCGTATGAAAAAGTGACCGCATAAATGAACAGTAATCCCGCAGCGAGAAAGCTGCCGTGACTCGCTGATATTGCTGCCTTGGTTTTATTGGCAGCACTTTTATTAACGTCACTTGTATTGGTGTGGAGGCGACGGGTTCGCAATAACATTAATAGCCACAACACCAACGCCCCTGCTGTTAAACGAATAGCGGTAAAACTGCTTGGATCAATTAATGGCGTGGTTTGCTGAACTGATAATGCCATGCGGCACAATACCGAATTAGCCGCAAATGCGACCAGAGCCACTAGGGTATACAAGGCCACAGAAAGCGTCGATAAATATGCTAATAAAACAGACATAGACAGGCGACTATGCTTTTTTCTTAAAGGTAAACTTTTGCACAAACCACTGTATTACCCCGACTTGTTGAACGTGAGTTAAGCCAAAATAAACACAGATCCATGGAGAGATAAGTAAAAACCAAGGTAACGCAGCTGTCGAGCGACCTGAGAACTGTAAATATAAAAAGCCGCCGTAAATAATAATGACGCCGAAGATCCCCACTATTAACATGATTTTTTTAAGCAGGTATTCTAATTTGGCCACGTAATTAATCCTTAAAAAGTAAAAAAGTCACGCCGAGATAATACACATGGTATTCACTCGGCGTGACGGCATCATAACAAACTGATTAAGCGAAATACTACCGGCTTATAAACGAATACCGCCATCAATTTCAAATACTCGGCCGTTGACGTAATCATTTTCAATGATAAAACGCACTGTAGAGGCAATTTCTTCCGGTTGGCCTAAACGACCGACGGGTACCATTTGCTCAAGGCGTTCTAATGCTTCAGGCTTCATTGCTGCGGTCATTTCAGTGGCGATAACACCAGGCGCAACCGCGGCGCTGCGAATATTGTAGCGCGCTAACTCTTTGGCCCAGCCGACAGACATAGCTGCAACGCCAGCTTTAGAGGCTGAGTAATTAGACTGCCCCATGTTACCGGATTTTGCTAAGCTAGAAATATTAATGATAACCCCAGCTTGACCAGTCTCAATCATGGCTGCAGCGGCTTCACGACCACACAAAAAAGTACCGGTTAAATTGACGTTAATGACGGACTGAAATTGTTGATATGACATGCGATCAACGACTTTGCCGTCTTTCGCTTTAACCATTAAGCCGTCACGTAAAATACCTGCATTGTTGATTAACACATTCACTTGGCCAAAATCTTCAACAATAAATTTAAAACCAGAAACGACGTCTTCTTCATCAGTAATGTCTAAGGCGTAACCTTGTACTTCAGTGATTGAACCTAAATCAGCACAAGCCTGTTCAAGTTTGCTTTGGTCGACATCGATAAGTGCCAATTTAGCCCCTTGTGCAGCCAAATTTTGCGCCATTGCCAGACCTAATCCACCTGCTCCGCCAGTAATGACGACAACCTTATCTTTTAATTCCATCAACTGAATCCTTTATTTTTTCTTTGAAAACTGTTCAAAAATACTTGAAAAATCGCGACGGCCATTGCCTTGACGAGCATGATTAACATATAAACTGCGAGCCAAAGATCCCATCGGTGTGCTTGAGTTAGACGCGACGGCCGCTTCTTGCGACAAGCCTAAATCTTTTACCATCAAATCGACCATAAAGCCGCCTTGATAATCTTTCGACGACGGTACATTTTCCATCACATCTGGGCATGGATTATACTTTTCGAGAGTCCAGTTACCGCCACTGCTGACTTTCATGATATCAGATAGCACTTTAGGATCTAAACCATTATCCAAACCTAATTGCAATGACTCGCTAGTACCGACCATCAACACAGATAACAGCATGTTGTTACATATCTTGGCAATTTGCCCAGCACCCACAGCGCCAGCATGAAAAATATTGCCGCCCATAACAGTCAGTACGGTTTGCGCTTGTTGATAAGCTGAGTCACTACCACCACAAATAAAGGTTAAGCTGCCGGCGGCTGCGCCTGCTGTGCCGCCAGAAACGGGTGCATCCATAAACTCTATGCCTTTTTCGCAAGCTTTAGCTCCCACTAGACGGGCACTATCTGCATCTATGGTAGAACAATCAATTAATAGTGCATGCTTTGACACAACATCAAGCAGGCCTTTATTGTCATCGTCACCTAAATATAAGCTGCGTACATGTTTGCCAGCGGGAAGCATGGTTATCACAAAATCGGCAGCGGCTGCTGCGCCACAGGCGGTTTTAGCGCTTAATGCACCTTGATCAGTTAGCGCTGTGACTGCGGCCGGGTTTAAGTCAAACACTGTGACTGTCATACCCGCCTTAACTAAGTTGGCCGCCATTGGGCCGCCCATATTGCCTAAACCAATAAATGCTACTGTTGCCATGTTGATTATCCTTTTATAAAAAGTCTGCTAATGGGTGCTTATCTGCGGCCCAAGGAGATGTGACAAGTTGGGCTATTTTGCTCGGTTCAACCGCTTCAACATCGGTAAACAGCCATTGAGGGTTGCGATCTTTATCAATCAGTAATGCCCTTACACCTTCACAAAAATCTCCCATAGAGCAACAATTAACGCTAACACCCAGTTCCCACTTGAAGCATTCGGCTAAGCTCAGCGCTGAACCTAATGCCGCTTGAGAAAAGATCAGATGCCAGCTGATCGGACTCCCCGCTAATGCTGTTTTCTGCGCGCGTTTAAGCCAATCAAGCTCAGTATTTAGCGTCGATAATTGGTGATGAACATCCAGAATGTCACCTGTCATTAATAAATCGATTTGACTTTGAAATTGTTGTAAATGACTGGTTGTAAGCGACGCTAAATGCGGCTGTGTCATACCAGAAAGCAAATCGCTCAATAGCTGATGATTTGTATCGTTATCTTGGCTCCACGTTAGTTTGGCCATAGCATCAAACAGCGGCTGTTTTTCATCGCTGGTTAAGTAATAGTTACCCAAGTTAACGTACAAGGCGTCTGAGGCATTCATGTTGTAGGCCGTTAAGCCTAGAAATAAGCCTGTTTTTCCTGGCATACGATTTAAAAAGTAACTGCCACCGACATCGGGATATAAACCAATGGTGACTTCAGGCATCGCAATACGACTGCGCTCAGTCACAATGCGATGACTACCACCAGCCATGAGTCCTAATCCGCCGCCCATGACAATGCCGTCGCCCCATACCAGCACAGGCTTACCAAATTGATGCAGTAAGTAATCCAGTTGGTATTCTTGGGTAAAAAATTCACAGGCTTCATCGGTGATGTTATTGGGATTAGCGATAGACGCATGGTAAATCGCACGAACATCACCGCCAGCGCAAAAAGCCTTTTCGCCAGCGCCTTCGATAACCACGCAAGCAATACTGTCATCGTTTTTCCAGCGCGTGAGCTGGTTTTGCATCGCAGCAACCATGTTAAGCGTTAATGCATTAAGCGCTTTTTCGATATTCAGGGTCACTACGCCAATAGATTGGCCAGATAGTGTGCCTAACGTTTGAAATATTACCTCTTGAGTCATTAGCTATTCTTCCAATTTGCGGCGCGTTTTTGTAAAAAGGCGTTCACACCTTCAGCTTGATCTTCACTGCCAAACAGGTCAACAAACAATTCACGTTCAAGCGGTAATGCCTGACCCCTTGGCATTGTACGCCCTGCATTTATCAGCGTTTTACATGCACTGACACTGCCAGGAGACTGTTTAGCCACTTTAGCGGCTAATGCGACTGCTGCATCGAGGGCTTGGCCTTGTTCAACCACTTCTTCAATCAAACCAATTTTTTCAGCTGTGGCTGCATCAATCCGTTCACCGCATAAAATCATCCGTTTCGCCCAGCCCTCGCCCACTAGTGCGGTTAAGTTTTGGGTGCCACCGGCACAAGGTAATAAACCCACAGTGGCTTCTGGTAGCGCCATTTTCACTTGGGTTTCAGCAATACGTAAGTCACACGCTAATGCGACTTCTAAGCCGCCACCCATTGCATAGCCATTAATGGCCGCGATTGATACACCGCGAAACGCACTTAAGGTTTCAAAGGCTTCACCAAAGTGTTTGGCCATGTTAGCGGCATTTTCTTTATCACCGTCGGCAAATAAGTTTAAATCGGCACCAGCAGAAAAAAACCTATCGCCTTGGCCAGTGATAACAAGCGCGTAAACATCCTTGCGTTGATTTAATGAAAGCACGATCTGTTTCAACGTTTGTAAACTGTCAGCTGTCCAGGTATTGGCTGGCGGGTTGTTCAACGTCAAAATAGCCGTGTGACCAATTATGTGTTCCAGTATATTGGTTTGAGCAGTCATAACCTTATGTCCTTATGTTAGTAATCATTTATGGATCATTCAGTTGTGGATCAGTCAGCAGTGAGCCACCCGTTACAGGATAGGATGTGCATCGCTGGCTAACAAACGACGAGCAATAATTAACCGCATGATCTCGTTAGTGCCCTCTAAAATTTGGTGCACACGTACATCGCGGAAATGACGCTCTAATGGATATTCACGAATGTATCCGTAACCACCATGAATTTGCAGCGCACTGTCGCACACTTGAAAGCCCACATCGGTGGCAAAGCGTTTTGCCATGGCACAATATGCGCTAGCCTCAGGGTCTTGAGTGTCGAGTTTAAATGCCGCTAAACGCACCATTTGACGTGCAGCGACTAACTCTGTTGCCATATCCGCTAATTTGAACTGTAGTGCTTGAAAAGCCGCTAATGGCTTACCAAACTGTTTACGCTCATTCATATATTCGGTCGCGCGCGTCAAGGCCGCTTGTGCAGTGCCAATTGAACAGGTGGCGATATTAATTCGTCCGCCATCTAAACCTTTCATGGCAAAGGTAAAACCTTGGCCTTCTTCGCCAAGTAAGTTAACCGCTGGGACGCGCACGTTTTCGAAGCTGATCATTCTCGTCGGTTGGGCGTTCCAGCCCATTTTATCTTCGGCTTTTCCGTAAGTAACGCCTGCGGCATCGGCTGGTACTGCAATGGCAGAAACCCCTTTAGGGCCAGCTTCACCGGTACGGCACATCACCACTAAAAGCTCAGTTTCACCCGCTCCAGAAATAAAGACTTTCGAACCTGTGATCACGTAATCGTCACCATCACGCACCGCTTTAGTTTGCAATGAAGCAGCGTCGCTGCCAGCTCCTGGCTCAGTTAAGCAATATGACGCCAATAACTGCCCTGTGGTTAAGCCTTCTGACCACTGTTGGCGTAAGGTTTCAGTGCCCCAGGTAGTGACCATCCAAGTGGCCATATTATGGATGGTTAGCATTGCTGTGGTTGTTGTGCAGCCATGGGCTAATTCTTCAAAAATAATTGAAGAATCTAACCGAGACAGGCCCATACCACCTTCTGATTCTGGTGAGTAAAGTGAACAAAAACCCAGCTCACCGGCTTTTTGAATAACGTCTTTAGGAAAATGATGTTCTTCGTCCCATTTGGCGGCAAATGGCGCCAGCTCTTCTGCTGCGAATTGACGGGCTAAATCAGCAAACTGACGCTGATCTTCATTTAAATTAAAATCCATACTGGAGTCCTTATATTATCTTGGATGACTCTCGGGTCATTTGATATTTTGCCCACCTGCAGCTTGAGCTACTTAGTCATTAAATGATGATGTTTGGGCTTACGACATCACCATCCGATGGTGCGAGTCAAAATGGTCTTGTTGTATTAGCAGATAAAAATAACCGCGATAGGTTTTATCATACCGCGGCCAATAAGCTTATTTGAGGTCAATACTCATGTTAGGACCGCTAACCGCTTCTGCATCAAACCAGCGTGTGGTAATGGTTTTGGTTTCAGTGCAAAAACGTACAGCTTGCTTACCATATGCGTGTTGATCGCCATAGAAACTGCCTTTCCAACCAGTAAACGAGAAGAAAGGTAATGGCACAGGAATAGGAACGTTAATCCCCACTTGGCCTACTTCAATTTCATGTTGATATTTACGCGCTGCGCCGCCTGATGCGGTAAAAATTGAGGTACCGTTACCATAAGGGCTGTTGTTAACCAGTTCGATAGCATCGTCTAAGTTATCCGCTTCCATACAACACAGTACTGGACCAAAAATCTCTTCTTTGTAAATGCTCATGTCTGTGGTGACATTGGTGAACATGGTTGGGCCAACCCAGTTACCAGACTCATAACCTGCAACAGTGAAATCGGTTCCATCGAGTAAGCAATCAGCACCTTCTGCTTTGCCTTGAGCAATCAGTTTTAGGACACGCTCTTTTGCCGCAGGGCTGATAACAGGGCCGTAAGCAGCATCTTTGTCATCCCATAAACCAGGACGAACCTTAGCTAACGCTTCTTTTAATTCAGGGATCCACTCTTTGGCTTTACCGACAAAAATAGCTACTGAAATGGCCATACAACGCTGACCCGCAGCGCCAACCGAGGCACCGACCATGTTATTGATCACTTGTTGCTTGTTCGCATCAGGCATGATCACACAATGGTTTTTTGCCCCTGCAAACGCTTGTACCCGTTTGAGATTATCAGTGCCGGTTTTATAAATATATTGGCCCACACCCACAGACCCCACAAACGAAATCGCTTTAATGGCTGGGTCTCGTAGTAAAATATCAACCGCGCTTTTGTCACCATGGATAAGTTGTAACACGCCTTTTGGTGCGCCCGCTTCAACAAATAACTCCACTAAACGTTGTGGCGTCATGGGATCTTGTTCAGACGGTTTTAAAATAAAGGTATTACCACAAGCAATTGATAACGGGAACATCCATAATGGGATCATCGCAGGGAAGTTAAACGGAGTAATACCGGCACACACACCTAATGGTTGCGTGTAGCTATACGTATCGATATTACGAGCAACGTTTTCAACCGTTTCACCCATCATTAACGACGCAACACCACAAGCATGTTCAGCAACTTCAATCCCGCGCCATACATCACCTTTAGCATCTTCAAAGGTTTTACCGGTTTCTTGCGCTAAAATTGTCGCTAATTCGTCGTGATGCTCTTTGAGCAAATGTTGGTAACGCAACATAACCCGAGCACGTTCAGACACGGGAACTTCTTTCCAGGTTTTAAACGCTTCTTTAGCACTGTGAATAGCCAGCTCGACTTCGGCGGTAGTAGCGCAGTTTATTTTTGCGATAACGCTGTTGTTAGCAGGGTTAGTCACATCAATATTGCGATCGCCGCTACCAAAGGTGAATTCGCCATCAATATAATGCTTAACTTGTGTAGTCATGTGGTTTTCCTCGATCCTTGAACATCTATGAGTGAGTAACATCACTCGTATTGAGTTATTGCACAGGTAATGCCGTTTATTATGTTTGTCAGTCTCACTCATTGAGTGGCTGGATGTACATTTACCTGCGCAGTGGTCTTATTGAACTTAGCGAGTGTGGCTTTATTCCACTTCTATCGCCATCGCGGTGGCTTCACCACCACCAATACATAGTGATGCCACGCCGCGCTTAAGACCACGGGCTTTTAAGGCATAAATCAATGTCACTAATAAACGGGCGCCAGAACAACCAATTGGATGACCTAATGCACAAGCACCGCCGTTAACATTGACTTTGCTGTTATCTAAACCAAGTTCAGACACGGCAAGCATGGTTACCATGGAAAATGCTTCGTTAATTTCATATAAATCAACGTCATCTTTACTCCACTGCACTTTTTCGAACAGTTTTTGCATCGCGCCAACAGGAGCTGTGGTAAACATTGATGGTTCTTGCGAGTGAGTCGTATGGCCTTTAATGGTCGCCATAACGGTTAGACCTAACTGAGTGGCTTTCTCACGGGTCATTAACATCAGTGCCGCAGCGCCATCTGATATTGAACTTGAGTTAGCCGCAGTAATGGTGCCGTCTTTAGTAAAAGCAGGACGTAAGCTGGGGATTTTTTCAGGACGAGCGTTTCCTGGCTGTTCATCGATATCAACACTGATATCACCACCGCGAGCACTTACGGTGACAGATACCACTTCATCTTTAAACGCTCCCGATTGAATCGCTGCATTGGCTTTTTCCAGTGATGACAATGCGAAAGCATCCATTTGTTCACGGGTTAAGCCAAAATCATCGGCCGTTTTTTGTGCAAACGTGCCCATAGCGCCTCCAGTGTAGGCATCTTCAAGGCCATCTAAAAACATATGGTCCATTACTTTACCGTGACCCATACGCATTCCGCTTCGAGCTTTGTCGAGTAAATATGGCGCTCTGCTCATGTTTTCCATGCCGCCAGCTACGACCACTTGGCTGCTGCCGGCTTTAATTAAGTCGTGAGCTAACATGACGGTTTTCATACCTGAACCACAGACTTTATTCACTGTTGTGGCACCAACACTTAGAGGTAAACCGGCACCTAATGTGGCTTGACGAGCTGGTGCTTGGCCAAGACCAGCAGGCAACACACAGCCCATTAGCACTTCATCTACGCTATCGGCACTGATCCCCGTTTGGGCTAAAAGGCCTTTAATCGCCGTGGCCGCTAACACTGGCGACGCGACCTCAGACAATGCACCTTGAAACCCACCCATTGGTGTACGCTTCGCGGCAACAATAACGACATCTTGACCTGTTTGCTCTGTACTCATAACCACTCCAATTCACTGCGCTTTAAAAATTATTGAAAATAATATCACACCACTTTGACGTTGACGCTAACGTAAAGCAAGTAAAAAATGGTCTAAAAGGTGATGTTAATCTCATGGCGTTGTCATCGAAGATTTACACT
The DNA here is from genome assembly GCF_014163845.1 of Shewanella sp. SR43-4. Classification (NCBI taxonomy): domain Bacteria; kingdom Pseudomonadati; phylum Pseudomonadota; class Gammaproteobacteria; order Alteromonadales; family Shewanellaceae; genus Shewanella; species Shewanella sp. SR43-4. The sequence continues at coordinate 14,953 of NZ_JACJEB010000020.1, forward strand.
GGATAAAAAAACACTAAAAATGGTAGCTAACTAACTGTTTATAAATTAGTTATTATCAGGAGGTCTTACTGTGGAAAATTGGATTACACTTTAGTCTATGAAGTGGCCCCAGCATGAACAATTGTGCTATGAATGCTGATAATTAACGGCAAATTTTAATGATTAATCGCGTTTTAGCGGCTAATAGCAATACATCAGAATAGTGACCTTAGGGAGAGTAGATAAACAAAAAAGGCTATTTCACGTTATCGCGTAATAGCCTTAATAAAAGTCACCTCAACGCAACAAAATAAAAGCCTATAAAATTGAATAATAAGTGATTATTTTTTACTTTCCCATGGCGTTTTGGCGTTCATGTCAGACAGATCATAAGGCGTTAACTGATAGACATAATAATTAAGCCAATTGCTGATCAATAAACTGCCATGACTATGCCAACGCACGATAGGATCTTGGTTTGGATCGTCTTGACGATAATAATTTTGTGGAATATCAGGATTAAGATCTAGGCCTTTATCGCGCACATACTCGTCATTCAAGGTATCTTTTTGATACTCAGGATGACCCATAACAAACACATTACGATTATCGCGACTAAGAACAATATAGGCTCCAGCGTCATCAGACTCTGCCAACACGTCTAAATCAGGATGTTGGCGAACTTGTTCAATATCCATTTCGGCGAAGCGAGAATGTGGCGCAAAAAATTCATCATCAAAACCTCGCAATAATGGATGTGGATCGCTGGTGCGACGATGATTAAACACCCCCGAACGTTTAGTGGCCAATAACTTACGTTCTAAATTGTAAAGATGATAGAAACCCGCATGAGCAGCCCAGCACAGAAATAATACTGATGTCACATGTTGTTGCGACCAATCAATGATCTCGCGAATATGGTCCCAATAGACCACATCTTTAAAGTCAATTTGGCCTAAAGGCGCGCCAGTAATAATCAAGCCATCGTAATTGTTGTGCTTGATCTCTTCAAAATCACGATAAAAAGTATTCATGTGATCCACAGAAGTGTGCTTTGACTCTTTATCATGGATGCGTAATAAATCAACCCCGACTTGCAATGGCGTATTACCCAATAAGCGCAATAGCTGGGTTTCAGTTTCAATTTTATTGGGCATTAAATTCAAGATTAATACCCGCATTGGACGAATGTCCTGATTAGCAGCACGGGTTTCAGACATCACAAAGATATTTTCTGACTCTAAAATACCTGCTGCTGGCAGGTTATCTGGAATTCTAACCGGCATACTGATTACCTTTTGTGTGAAGAAAATAAATTATCTTGTGTATTTAGCCATAATGATGAGTTTATCATTTCGACCATACCGCACTATCACTGCCACAGATAGAGCATGCCGAGGTGATAAGCGTATTTAGCCGTGGGTGAGTCACCGCTTAAGATCACAAAATCACCATAAATATTCGCCTAAAATAACACCTAGATATTCTCAGGACTGTCAGCACATTACCATTGAAAATAATGTCTTACTTAGCGCTAAGGCGATGGATACGCTTTGACAGCCCATTATTGTCATCTAACTGACCACTCATTGTTAGTCGCTTTCATAATACACAAGGATGTCTAGAAGTCTACACGTCTTTAGTTGAAATATTTTCTCGCTTGTTATCAATAGCCGATATTCCTATTATAAGACACCACATTACGATGATGCTGACTATGTTAACAACCACGCCTACCGCAACGGCAATGATTATTGGGGCGACTTCGCAATTAAGCCAAGCGCTTGCACGACAGTTATCGGAACAAAATGTATCCCTAGTGCTTTTTGTGCCAGATCCTGATGTATTAAGCGATTTTTGTCGAACCTTACCAGGGGAAGTGAGCGTTTACCCGTTAAGTATTTTTGAGCCTGAAACCTTAATTAAGCAACTCACTTCTGCATGGGAGCAGCACAATGGTGCTCATCTAGTGATCGTGAATACGGGTGTGAATCATTACGACGCGGCACTACCTTGGCCGATTGAACAAGATATTGTTGATATCAATGTCAGAGGATTTGCCGCCATCAGTAACTGTGTATTTAAGTTGATGTGTCAACAAGGTTATGGACAACTGGCGGCGATTAACTCAATAGCGGGCCAACGTGGTGGTCCAAATGTGGCTTATCATGCCTCTAAAGCGTTTGCCGCTAATTATCTGCAAGGTTTGTGCATGCATGCACAACGATTAAAATTACCTATTACGATTAGTGATATCCAGCTTGGCTTATATGATAAAGCGATGTTTCTCAATACGCGCTTTTTATTGTCGCCGATAGACAAGGTCGCCAAACAAATATTAACCGCCCTTAAAAAAGGTAAACGCCGAGTGTATGTCACTAAACGCTGGCGCTTTGTGGCGTGGATTAATCGCTTATTACCTGAATATATTTACAATACTCGCCATTGGAAACCGCGTAAAAAATCTTAATAAACAACACCAACAAAAACAGGAACCCTTAGGTTCCTGTTTCGTTATCACTGCCATTATCGCAGAGGTATTCTAAGTAGCGTGAACGACTTAAAACGTATAACCCACGCTGACCATGTAAACCCAAGGGTCAATATCGGTATCAACCACAACATGATCGGCACCCATATCAAAGCTCACATCAGTAGAAATTTGTGCATACCAAACTGACGCGTTAACTAACCATTTTTTGTCAATTTGATAATCAAGACCAACTTGAGCCGCAAGTCCCCAAGAATTCGATAAGCTTAAATTTTCTAAGCCAAGATCTTTCGCATCTTGAGTAAATTCATTGTCATAGAAATTAGTAAAGTTAACGCCTAACCCCACATATGGACGTAAAGCTGACTGTGAATCACCAAAGTAGTATTGTGCTACTAGTGTTGGCGGTAATTGCTTTGAGTCTGCAATTTTACCTAATGCGCCCAGTGAAACATCGTGGCTAAAAGGCGATGCTGCAAGTAATTCAATACCGACATTATCAGTTAACATATAACCAAAGTTTAGCCCTAGCTGAACATCATTATCGACACTAAATTCAGCAACATTTGCCACTACTGGGCTTGACTCATTTGGAGCAACCATCGCCACACCGGCACGGACAATAATATCTCCAGCTTGATGGGCCGCAGCACTAAATGACAGGCCGGCAGATAATAAAGACACGGCAACTAAACTTAGGGTAATTTTCTTATTCATTTTTAACACTCCTTGGCAATGACAACTAGATGCAGTTGAGTGCATCCTCAACATTTGCCAACAACCTACATAAGTAATCTATGAGTAACATTGACATAGATCAACAAAAGCATAATACCCCTTTAGAGATAACAACTTAATTGAGTTAGCTTGATTTAGATCACATATCAAACTGAGTAAATCAGACTGTTAAGCGCATATTGAGAAAATATGAGAGGTCACAAAGAGCATTATTTAGAGCTTAGAAATGGCTCAGTAATCATGGTTAATTTAGGGTACTGGAGTAGCCATTTCTTTTGAATGACTCTAGATTTAAACACACTGATGTCGCGTTTAGGATTAGCATGTAAACTCAGAGAAAAAAGACAGGCTAATCCAAAAACAGCGTCCACTTTAATCTCATAGTCATGGGCCAATACTGTTGTTGCAGAATTAGGGCCTGTAAAAGGCACTTTTTGATTAATATGGGCAGCGACAGCAGGACTGGGATTGACTAACTTTACCCCGACTGCCGTTTGTTTTTCAGGCCAATAAGACATGGCGTCAAGACATGATAAATAAGCAGGATCGTTATTTCTGAGATGCATTCTGGCTTGATTTTTCACTGACCATGGCAAATCGGCTTGCAGCCTTAGTTTGGCTTCAATCTCGCGATCACGCTCTACAGATACATCACTATCACACCAGTAAATCACGTCGATATCATTTAATGCTTGTGACCTAATATGATGTAATTTATCCCATACCAAATTACGTACAAAGCCGGCAGCAATGTACCAATCACCAATATTGAAATGATTTAACACTTCACAGCATACTTGCAAGGCATTTAGACGCTGAGCATCTTGTTGCAACCATGTCGATAACTGCGCCTGTAACGCATCAGCCCCTAGTCGTTGCAACTCATTACTCACAAAGGGTTCATTAGCTGGCGTCATGCTGCTGCTCTGGTGCAGCGTCAGCAAATGCACTTAATTGCTGGCACTCATGCCAAATCCTGACAATATTGGGGTATGCGGCCAGCTCTAAGTTAAAGCGTTTGGCATTATACACTTGGGGGATCAAACAAATATCAGCCAGCGAAGGCGTATCCCCAAAACAGAAGCGTCCAGAATATTGACTTAGTTGCACTTCCAGTGCAGTAAAACCAACATGGATCCAATGATGATACCAACGCATTTTATCGGCTTCAGACACGCCCATTTCGTTGACTAAATATTGTAATACTCGCAAATTGTCTAAAGGGTGAATTTCACACGCAATGGCCTGAGCCATACTACGTACAATGGCACGATCTTCAATATTGCTTGGCAGTAGACGATGATCTGGATACTTATCTTCAAGATACTCAATAATGGCCAGTGATTGCGACAATGTCAGCTCACCCTGCTCGCCGCTATCAACAAAGGCTGGCACTAAATGCTGTGGATTTAATTGATGAAAACTAGCACTGTGTTGCTCACCGCCATTATTAACTAAATGCACCGAAATATGTTCTGCGGATAACTGCTTTAAGTTTAATGCTATACGAACCCGATAAGCCGCACTTGAGCGCCAATAACCATAGAGCTTCATGTCAATTTCCTTATTTTTATTTTATTTTGCCTAACAAAAAGGCAATAACGACTGAACGCTATTGCCTTAATTATGTCGGCTTATATTACCCTAATAATCTTAGGCTTTGTACTCAACCACTTTTTGATCGATAGAACCAAAAATACTCACACCGTTTTCATCAAACATTTCGATACGTACCGTATCGCCAAAGTGCATAAAAGGTGTTGAGGCTTTACCGTCGGCAATAATTTCAAGCATGCGCTTTTCAGCCAAACAGCTTGAGCCAGCACTGCGGTCATAGTTTGAAATGGTGCCAGAACCAATAATCGCACCGCTACCTAATGGGCGTGTTTTAGCCACATGTGATACTAACTGACTAAAGTTAAAAGTCATGTCCACACCCGCATTAGGACGCCCAAACAACTCACCATTTAAATGTGTTACTAGGGGTAAATGCACCTTGCTGTCTTGCCACTTATCACCTAATTCATCAGGGGTAATAGCAATGGGTGAAAACGCACTTGATGGCTTTGATTGGAAAAAGCCAAAGCCTTTGCCTAACTCGCCAGGGATTAAATTACGCAGTGATACATCGTTAACCAACATCAATAGTTTGATGTGTTTAGCGGCATCTTCGCTGCTAACACCCATGGCGACATCATCAGTGATAATGGCAATTTCAGATTCAAAATCAATACCAAATTCTTCACTGGCCATTTCGATATCGGCTTTAGGCGCAATAAAACTGTCTGAGCCACCTTGATACACCAGAGGGTCGGTCCAAAAAGATGCCGGCATTTCAGCGCCACGCGCTTTGCGAACCAATTCAACGTGATTGACATAAGCACTGCCATCGGCCCATTGATAAGCTCGTGGTAAAGGTGATAAGCAACGACTTTCATCAAAATCTGCCGCATTATCCATATGCCCAGCGTTTAACGCTTCATATAACTCATTCAATTGTGGGTAAAGCAGATCCCAAGCATCTAATAATTGCTGCATAGTATGTGCAATAGCAGGTACGGCGACGGTTTTGCTCAAATCTTTACTGACTAACATCAATTGGCCGTCGCGACGTCCGTTGTGATAACTTGCAAGTTTCATTATTGCTCCTAAATACTGGGTGAGCGCAGCGGATTATCCACACTACACGCTCAATTTGACGATACAAATAACCGATCACGGCAGAAAAACCTATAGCGTGAGCTCAATCACATTTTGTTGGTGCTCACGGCTATTTGTAAATTATTCGTTACATTAATATAAACGCACCGCAAATACTGATTTACAGCGTTTATGTGACTAAAATGCCAGCAAAATACTGGCATTAAATCGTTACATCACTTTTTCTTACTAATATTATAATCGCGTAATTTATTAGCAATTGCGGTATGTGACACCCCAAGTTTCTTAGCCAACTGTCGTGTACTTGGATACGCAGGATACAATCGACGCAATAAACCCGCTTCGTATTCTTTCATGGCTTCATCCAAGGTGCCTTCAAACTCTTCGTCGAAGTAACCAAAACCTTCGGCATAGGATGGTAATTTGAGTTGTTCAACGGTCAGCTCTGTCGAACCATCCCACATGGATACCGCCCTAAAAATGGCATTTTTCAATTGACGCACATTACCTGGCCACGCATAAGTAAACAGATAGTCGCGGCAAGTTGCCGAGATCCGTCTTAATGGACTCGATAACTGCTGACTATAATGTTCTAAGAACATTTCGGTTAATGGCAGCACATCGACTCGGCGCTCACGCAGGGATGGCATGTGGTAACTTAATACATGAATACGGTAATATAAATCTTCTCTAAACTCACCCGCTTGGCAGAGCTCAGCTAAATGTTTTTGGGTTGAGCAAATAATACGCACATCTGCGCGAACTTCTTCATCACCACCAATGCGTCTAAAGGTACCGTCTTGAAGTAAACGCAGTAATTTAACTTGCGCCGCTTTGGACATTTCGGCAATTTCATCCAGAAATACCGTCCCGCCTTTGGCTTCTTCAAATAACCCGCGTTTTACAACTGTGCCATTGCTGACAAAACCAAATAATTCTTCTTCTGCGACGCTGTCTGGTAGTGCAGCACAATTAATCGCAATAAACGGATGTTCGCGGCGCATACTGGCATCATGACTAGCACGCGCCATGAGCTCTTTACCCGTCCCCGTTTCACCGGTTATCAGCAAAGGCGCATCGAGCTGTGCCATGCGCTTAGCTTGCTTGAGTATGTCTTTCATTTTATCGCTAACCGCTAATACATTATCAAAACCTGTGGTTTGATTTTGCAGCGCGTTAAATTGTTTACCGACTCTAGCAGGTGATTTGAGCGAAATAACGGCACCCGCTAAAATGGTTTTGTCATCATCGTCAGGTAAATAAATGGGTAGCATTTCGGCCAAATACTCGTTCGAGTTAATTTGCACTCGAGTAGCTTGAGCCAATACAGGTATTTCACTCATCCAACGGGCAAAGTTAAACCCCTGAACCCAATGGTTAAGCGACTCCCCTACCACTTCATGTTCAGCCATACCGAGCGTCAATAAGGCCGATTCATTAGCGATGCGCACTCGCCCTTTAGCGTCAGTTGAAAACACTGAGTCGGGTAAGGTTTTAAGTAAGGTTTTAAGGGCATAATGCTCTTGTTCTGACGGCATAAAAGACACGGTACGGACGTCATGTACACTTTCAACCTTACGAATTTGCGGCATTAACTCTCGTAATGTTTCAAAACTGATCTCAGCAAATTGCAGGAATAAGAACCCCTTATTACTGGCATCAATTGCGATTAAGTTAATTCCATGTTTTTCGAGCACGACGAGGATGTCTTTCGCTAAACCCACGCGATCAATACAGCTGACTTCCAAACGCATAATGTAACGATTCCCTATTTATTGAAGTTTTATTGCGGAAATTTGGCATAACGTTAGAGGGATATTGCTTCGGTGGCAAGTGAAGTTTACAGTAGAATTGTAACAGAGCGATTATTTCAGCACATTACGTTAACGTAATGTGCTGAAATCGATGACGATAATTACGCGTCTAACAACTGGTCTGTCTTGGCAGCCATGATAAAATCGTTTTTGTGTAAACCTTTAATTGAGTGTGACCACCAAGTGACCGTGACCTTGCCCCATTCGGTTAATATTCCAGGATGATGACCTTCAGATTCGGCTAAATCAGCTAACTTATTGGTAAACACCATGGCCAGCTTAAAGTTTTTAAATTTATAAACCCGCTCAAGCTGCATAATACCGTCACGAACTTCAACGCCCCAATCGGGGATCATACCGACAAGTTCAGCCAACTCAGCATCACTCACTTTCGGGGCATCTGCTTGGCATGCTTCACACTTCATCTCGGTTAATGCGTTCATTTTTACTCCTAGGCTTAATTATAATAATGTCTAACTTGCATACTGATGAGAAAACAACCCTCTATTCAGTAGCAGTAAATCGATTAAATTGCTTTGATTTTAGGGGCGAACTTAGGCTCAAACATGCCTAATTGGCGGGCCTTGGTCACCATGCTCATAATGTCCATACGGGCAATTTCATCTAAATAATCAATATGGTTAATCACGTAATAGATAGGTTGCATAATATCGATACGATAAGGAGTACGCAGCACATCAAGTAAGTCAAAAGGTTTACGTTCTGGCTCATCACTTAACGAATAAAGCGTTTCACCAGGAGAGCTTAAAATACCACCACCGTAAATGGCTAATGGCTCATTTTTCGCTTGTACTAAACCAAATTCAATAGTGAACCAATATAGCCGCGCAAGAAACACTCGCTCTTCTTTGGATGCCGCAAGTCCTAACTGGCCATACATATGCGAAAAATGTGCAAATGATGGATTAGTCAACAATGGACAATGACCAAATATTTCATGAAATATATCAGGCTCTTGCAGGTAATCAAACTCTTCTTTGCTACGTATAAACGTCGCTACTGGAAACTCTTTATTGGCCAGTAACTCAAAAAAACGCCCAAATGAAATTAATGCTGGTACCGCTGCGGTTTTCCAACCCGTAGCATCTAATAACACTTTATCGATTTCGGGTAACTGCGGAATACGGTCACTCGACATGCCTAAGGCATTGAGTCCTTGCAGATAAGCATTACAGGCTTTACCCGGCATATTCGTCACTTGGCGCTGATACAATTGTTGCCATAATTGATTCTCATGCTCAGAATAATCAATGTAACCCTGGGCATCAGGTTGATGGGCAATATACTTTGTTGCTGTACTCATAGGCTCCACTTTACGTCAACTTCACTCCCTACATAGTGTGCTAACGTTGACGTTTTGTTAACTCCCTCACAGTTTATTTCATGCGGTTATGTTGCTTTAATCGTAAACAAATAAATACAAACGAGCTGTAAGCCCCATGAGTAGGCTCAGGTTTTATCGCCATAAATGAACACATTACAGCAAGACTGAACCCGAGTTAATTTAGCGCACCATCGATAATTTAACTGACGATAGAGCTGGGATAATTTACAATATCATTCACACATGACTCATTAATTCATAGGATGATTTATTTATGGCAATTTTAGTAACCGGTGGCGCCGGCTATATTGGTACCCACACAGTCGTTGAGCTATTAAATGCCGGACAGGAAGTGATCATTGTTGATAATTTATCAAATTCAAGTGTTGAAGCCCTAGCCCGTGTTCATACTATTACTGGTAAGGATGTCACTTTTTATCAAGGCGATATTTTAAATAAAGCTTTGCTACAAAAAGTATTTGTAGACCATAGTATTGAGTCTGTTATTCATTTTGCAGGCTTAAAAGCCGTCGGTGAATCAGTCGCCGAACCATTAAAGTATTATGAAAACAACGTGACTGGCACGATTATTTTATGCCAAGTCATGGCCGAAAATAACGTTAAAAATTTAGTCTTTAGTTCATCCGCCACTGTTTATGGCGATCCAGCGAGTCTGCCCATTAAAGAAGATTTCCCAACGGGCGCGACCAACCCATATGGTCAGTCAAAATTGATGGTTGAATATATTTTAGCCGACTTGTACAACTCAGATAACAGCTGGAATATTGCTCGACTACGTTACTTCAATCCTGTTGGAGCTCACGAAAGCGGCTTAATTGGTGAAGATCCTAACGACATTCCGAATAACTTGATGCCGTTTATTGCCCAAGTTGCTGTCGGTAAACGCGAAAAATTAAGCGTGTTTGGTGATGATTACGACACACCAGATGGCACAGGTGTTCGCGATTATATTCACGTTGTTGATTTAGCTGTGGGTCACTTACAAGCGCTTAAAAAGCTGCAAACAAAACCTGGGTTGGTGACTTATAATCTCGGCACGGGTATCGGTTACAGTGTGTTAGACATGGTCAAAGCATTTGAAACAGCTTGTGGTAAAACTATTGCTTATCAAATCAGTCCACGCCGTCCTGGTGACATTGCCGCTTGTTATGCCGATCCGAGTTTTGCAGCAACAGAACTTAACTGGCGTGCGACTCATACCGTTGAAGATATGGCCAATAGCAGTTGGAAATGGCAATCACATAACCCTGATGGTTATAAAATGCCTAGCGCTTAACAATTTTTAGCTGCAGCGAATGCTAATATCAGGGTGTGTTAATCTTTCAAAGTAAATTTTGCGGCTGTGTGGTGATGTTATACCAGGCGGAGCTAATTCATGTAGCGACTTAACATGAATTAGCGATAACCCAGTAGAAACAAGCCACAATCCGCCCAAAAATTGCGATTAAACGCCCTTGTTAGCACAGGTTTTAGCTCGAAGCCATTTTCAGCCTGATAGAGCGACAACCCCTAGCGCCAGCTAATGCGTTTACGTCCAATTAGGATAGCCATGAGCCAAAGTATTAATCAAAGTCGGCGTAATCTATTTAGTCGCAGAAAATCCAATGTCACCCGCCCGCCATGGAGCAAAACAGATCAAGAATTTACTGACAATTGCACCCGCTGTGACAAGTGTATTACCGCCTGCGAAACCCAAATAATTAAACGCGGTGAAGGTGGGTTTCCTGAAATAGATTTTAATCTTGGTGAATGTACTTTTTGCCAGCTTTGCGTTGATGTGTGCCCAGAGCCGGTGTTCGATCTCGCCCAGTCCTTACCTTGGTCAATTCGAGCCAGCATAAAAGACAGCTGCTTAACCTATCAAGGTGTTTGGTGCCAGAGTTGTAAAGATGCCTGCGATCCACGCGCAATCAGCTTTATCATGGCAGTAGGACAAGTGCCTAAACCCTTGATAGATACTGATGCCTGTACGGGTTGTGGTGCTTGTGTATCTCCCTGCCCTTCTAATGCCATACAGATTGGCAAACCGAGCTGATTTATCAAATACGGTATGTTAATCAGTTAGCAATATAGCGAGCGATTTTGGTGTTATTTATTTGCCTTTAACGCTATATTATCAGCCAAAATATAGCCATAAGAGCACTGAGATGTTTGGTCAAAAACAAGCTGCAAATCCGCTGAGTTTTATCGCCCCAGAATGTCACTTAACCGGCAAACTTATTTTCAGCGGTGATGTACTCATTGCAGGGCATATCAACGGCGATATTAAAGCACAAGGCAATGTGACGATTGAACCCAATGGCACAGTTGATGGTGATATTTTGTGCCGAAACTTAATGATTGCAGGCCAACTAACAGGTAAGGCACACTGTAAAAAAATGACCCTCCATGAGCAAGGTATTTTTGAAGGGGATGCGTATTGTGAAAACATCGAAATTTTAGACGGTGGCCAGTTTTTAGGTTATCGCCACGTAGAACCATTGACTCTGATTTCATCAAAAAGCTAATTTGAGCTTTTTGTCAGCGTTTTTCCTGCCTTATAACGCGGACAATTGTCATCGATATTTAACCAGCTAACCTGCTCATCAGTGTGTATATGGTAAGTTGGCTGCACTTTTTGTGGTAGATCAAGCGATGCAATCGATAATGTTATGTACTGCGGATAATCCAGATGTCGGTAAGTCAGTGAGCAACCACAGTGTTGACAAAAACCCCGACGAATATCCTTTGATGAAGCAAACTCTGTGACTTGCCCTTTTAGCCATTGAACTTGTTCATAACAAAATCCATCCAGCTGATCATCACCGCACCTGCACTTTTTCGACATTGACTGCAGTGGCAGTGATCGGCATCAAATGGCAAACCATTAACTTGATAACGGATGGCGCCACATAAACACCCTCCTTGTAATAGCTCAAGCTGTGCCATGTTACCTCCTAGAAGATCACCACATCCTTTAATAATGGCTTAATCATCACTATTGATTAGTGCTTGTCGCTGCCATTGACGCAACAAAGCGACAAACTCTTTGGGCTCTCGATCTAAACTGTCAATGGATAGGTACACATGGTAACCAAGCTGCTCATTCAAGGTTTGGCAACGATGACCGAACATCGCCAGAACACCACGATAACGTTCACCGTTAACCACTAGCGGGGTAAATTCTGCACCTAAGTAACCTTCTAAACTTTGTAAATCCTCATCTTGAGTAGCAGCGGTCATCAAAAGTGGCCGCTGTTCGGTTAGTAATCCGGTAGCCAAACGCGGTGAAATACAATCTAATATGGGATTAATCTTTTTAAGTTTGACGCCAATATAAGGCAGTTCAATCATCTCCATATTTTGATTTACCCGCACGCTATCAAGCCGCTGAATATTATGCCATTCAATAAATACCTGACCACGACGATGAAAAAATACCACTCCTGTAGGCATTAGTTTGAAGCTGACCGCTGGCTGATACACTTTAGCGACACCTAACACCAGTGCGACTGAGCCTAAGGAAAAACACAACATACCGGGCACAAAAAAGCCTTTAAACCCAATAAAAATAATCAAACTAGTCACTAAACTTAGCGCGCCAACAACTGTAAGCGTGATGCCATTTCGCTTAGCATAAGGACTAATTAACATGTGCTCATCACTCACAATAGTGTCCTTGGAATTGATTGATAAATTATTCAAAATACTGCTACCCAACTATTTAGTAAACAACGCTAGTGATTATTCACTAATAGATCTTTAACCCACAACCATAATATACCGACATACTCATGAATGGCTCGCTGTGAATCTAACAAATTATCCGCATTTAAACGCCACCAATCGCGAGTATTAGCAATAAAGTCAGTAGGCGCCGCTTGGGGTTGCATCCCCAAAGCATTAAATATGCGCATAGACCTTGGCATATGTGTTGCCGACGTCACCAATCTAAAAGGCTGAGTGCCCAAAAATTGCTTAAGTGCATTGGCTTCTTCAATGGTGTCTTTAGGTTGATTGAAGACCGTAATACTCTTTTTGGGGATGCCTAATTCTTGGGCCGCTTGAGCCATAATAGTGGCATGAGCAGTTGGCTGATTACCGCCGCTCCAACCACTGACCACTAAGGTGCAGTGTTGGCCAAGGCTAAACTGACGCACGCCTTCAGTTAATCGAGCCAGTGCTGTAGATGATAATTGCTGCACTGCGGTATGGCCTTGCTGCTCACGGTTACCCGATCCCAATACCATCACAACACAAGCCCCTGTTATTGGTTGATGGTTAACGTGATACTGCGACTCTAACGAATCCGCTAAATAATAGCTTACTTGCGCTTGGCTGGTTAATACCAGTAGCGCTATCGCAGCCACCAAGGCAGTACGGCCAAATTGCAGCAACCGTGTTCTTTTTGTGCGCCATATCATGGCTGCTATGACTAATAGCATAATGCTAAGCGGAATGGGCATGACTAATTGCGATAAGATTTTTTTAAGCCAAAACATCGGTATATCACTTGAACAATGAAAACTGTCGCTAGTTTATCGTTATAAAGTCTGAATACAAACCCTATCAAGCAAACAAAAACGGCACTATTAAAGTGCCGTTTGATGAATTAACCATATTGCCAGATGAACGCTCAGCCAAGTGAATCGAGATGACCTTTGGCTTCATTCTCACAAATATCTATCCTGAACAACTGTTCAGCATACAAGTTAAGCCTACTTTTCGTCTTTGCCCCAAAGCCAGGCCGCACCGCGAACGCCAGAAGATGCACCAAACTTGTTTTTAACCACTTGAGTGCCGCATTCGCGACCGACAACGTATTTGGGTAACACTTTTGGTAATTCAGTGTAGATAGCATCAATATTTGATACACCGCCACCTAATACAATCATGTCTGGATCCATCATATTGATCACGTGCGCAAGTGAGCGCGCTAATCGATCAATATAACGCTCAAATGCTGCGGTAGCCAACGGATCGCCTTGTTGCATCATCTCAGAAATGTGGATACCACTGATTGCATCGCCGCCTGCTTCACGAAAATCACGTACAAAGCCAGTACCCGATATAAAGGTCTCGATACAGTCACGATTACCACAAAAACAACTAGTTGAATTAAACTCATCAGCCGTCATCCACGGAAGAGGATTATGGCCCCATTCACCGCCAATCCCATTACCACCGCCATGCACACGACCATTAATAGCGATACCAGCACCACAACCTGTACCAATGATACCGCCAAAAACAACACCTTTTCCGGCAGCGGCACCATCGACGGCTTCAGATACGGCAAAACAATTGGCATCATTGGCTACACGCACTTCACGGTGCAACACTTCGCTTAAATCTTTATCAAGCGGATGGCCGTTAATCCAGGTTGAATTAGAGTTTTTAACCAAACCAGTAAACGGTGACACAACACCAGGAATACCAACACCCACAGAACCAGTTTGGCCTGTTGCGGTTTCAGCATCGGCGACTAAGCCCACAATCGCCGCTAATGTCGCTGGATAGTCTCTTGGAGTAGGAATGCGCTTTCTAAATATCTCAGCGCCATCATCGGCCAACGCCACTAATTCTATTTTGGTACCACCGAGATCGACGCCCATACGCATCATAACTTATTACTCCATTTACTTATTATTAATTAGATTCAATGTTCGATTAACGCAAATTGCTCTAAAATACAATTATTTACGTTCAAACCACGCCAAGGACGCGGCAATAAAATACGGATTTAAAATATTTTCTTTCTGGTTATATTGCAGCGCTGTGAGTGCTGGATACTCAACCACTTTACCACCAGCACTTTCCAATACAGCTTGTGCTGCTGCAGTATCCCATTCACTGGTGAGGCCTAATCTTGGGTACACATCGGCTTGACCTTCGGCCACCATACAAAACTTTAATGAGCTACCAACGCTAAGCATTTGATGTTCGCCAATGGTCTGTAAATAGGCGGCGACATCAGGGCTAATATGAGAACGACTGCCAACGACAACAGGAGGTGTCTGTAATGGCCGCTGACGAATATCTAATATTGATGTCGATCCGTTGTGCTCTAGCCATGCACCTTGGCCAACAATACCGCTATAACATTTGTCTAATACGGGCGCATACACCACGCCTGCGATAGCTTGTCCCTGATGGATCAGCGCAATATTAACCGTAAATTCACCATTACGTTTAATAAATTCTTTAGTACCATCGAGTGGATCGATCAACCAATAGGTTTGCCAAGTCTGGCGTTCAGCCCAACTAATATCAGCGTCTTCTTCGCTCATGACAGCAATATCAGCAAAATGCTGCTTAAGCCCAGCGATGATCACATTGTGACTGGCAATATCGGCTGCAGTAACTGGGCTATCATCTTGTTTCACTTCAATCTGTAAATCAGTTTGCGCATAAACTTGCATAATTGCTTCGCCGGCTTGCTTGGCGAGGAGCACTATCTGTTGTAAGTCTGCTTTAGAAAATACAATATTAGACAAATCAATTCCTTATCAAATTCATATCGCTTTAGCGATCAATACACTATCGATACGTTATTATGCCATTGTTAACATCATAGATTGATAACTTTTTGATTGCACTTGATTCAAAATCGACTCAAAAAACTGACCAAAAAAGACTACCGCGGGGACACAAGATAGCTGCAATACCTCAAAGGCTGCTCGATACTAAGCTAAGCGCCGCTTTGCTCAAAGCAAACAGTGCGTTTTTGCATTCGTATTCAGCAGTCTATGAGACCGCTCAAATCTGCGTGATTGCAGTCAAACGGCCGACGATTATCGACTGACGCCCTGCACAGAATCAAACTAAATCCAGCTCGACCTAAATGAGGTAGAGCTGGATTAGGGTTCTAGTTACATTGGATAGTATTGTCGTTTGCAGTCGCTTTAATGACGACATCACTAAAACTAATATCGACTTTAGCGTCAGTACTAAGATAAAACGGCATGGCAATTTTACCAAAGTCCATCGGTTCTCCAGCAAAACAAGCTAGGGAAATACTTACGTTTTGCCATTCAGCTAATTTAGTATTCACCAGCTTGGCAATATCCACTTGTTGGCGACAATCACCTTGACATGCAAGACCTAGCCACAGAGGTTTTGACAGTGATTGTTCAACTTTGATACTAAGAGACAATGCTGAATCACTATTACTGTAAGCTCTTAAGTCACGTGGAAAACTACTTATTAAGCCGACGGTACCTTGCTCGGTGCCATTAAACGACACCAAGCGGGCATCTTCTTGCACGGTGCGATCCATGGTGCGGATATTAAGCGCACTGTTGCTCGCCACGCTGCTGGTCAAGGCTTGCTGTTCATTATCTGTTGCTATGTACATTGACCAAGGAGATTTCACTGCACGTTCAAATAGGGCTAAGTCTTCGAGTGTTTGACTGGCGGCTAAATTATCTTCTGATAACGCATCTAAGCTTATCGCATCGGTTGCAACAGACTGATAGGTTAATCCATATCCGTAAGGGATCAGTGGTTGATAGTCAGCTTGTGCTTGCGCACGTTTATCTTGCGCTAATGGCACATTGACCTGAGTTTGTTGTGGTGTGGCTGGCCATGAGAATGACAATTTACCCACAAAATCATATGCAACCGTTCCATCTGGCTTAGTAAATAATACATCTGCAATGCCCTGGCCTTCGGTGCCAGGAAGCCAAGCTGCAACAAATGCATCTGACTGGTTAAATTCAGCATTAACCCACATAGGGCGGCCGCTGATAAATACTGATATAACTGGGATACCTTGCGCTTTAAGTTTTTTCAATAAAGCTAAATCATGCTTATCGCCGCGCTGATATTCAAGGTTATCAATATCACCATTGCCCTCGGCATAAGGTTCTTCGCCAAACACAACAATAGCAACATCAGGTTGTTGTTCAGGGTTAAAGTCACCGGTTACGCTTAAGGTTGTCTTGCCGCCACCTTGGGTGACGACCTGCTCGATACCTGAGTAAATCGAGGTTGCACCAGGAAAGTCGCTATTTTTATTGTCAGTACCTTGCCAAGTAATTGACCAACCACCTGATTGTTTACCAATATTATCTGCTGCATCGCCGGCAACAAGCACCTTCATATTAGGCTTAAGCGGCAATATCGATTGATTATTTTTAAGCAACACTAATGACTCACGCACCGCTTCGCGAGCAACCTCACGATGACTCGCTTGGCCGATTAACTCAGTTTTACCTGATAACGGACGATTGGCTGGGCTAGGTTTATCAAACAAGCCGGCACGAAATTTTACTCGTAAAATACGGCTAACCGCATCGTCTATACGCGCTTGGCTGATCTCACCATTTTTAACTTGGGCGATAGTATTTTCATACAATGGTTTCCATGCATCAGTCGGTACCATAAAAATATCTAATCCAGCATTAACTGACTTGGCACAAGACTCATTAGTACAACCAGCGACTTGTCCGTGACCATTCCAATCGCCGACCACAAAGCCATCAAAGCCTAATCTATCTTTAAGTACATCGGTTAATAGGTATTGATTGCCATGATTTTTTTCCCCATGCCAACTATTAAATGAGGCCATAACACTTTGTGCCCCAGCATTAAGTCCGCCGACATAGCCTTGGGCATGAATGTCATATAAATCTTGTTCGCTAGCAAGGTTTTCGCCCTGATCGATTCCGTTTTCAGTTCCACCATCACCGATAAAGTGTTTTACCGTTGAAATAACGTGTTGGTCTGATAAAAAGTCACCGCTGACAGAACCTTGCAAACCTTCAACAATGGCATAAGCATACTCTTTTACTATCCGTGGATCTTCAGAATACCCTTCATAGGTTCTGCCCCAACGGTCATCTCGCACCACGGCAACGGTAGGAGCAAATACCCAATCAATCCCAGTCACCATAACTTCTTGAGCCGTAATGGCGGCTATTTTTTCAATCAATTTTGGGTTGTTGGCAGCGCCTAAACCAATGTTATGCGGAAATAAGGTCGCGCCAATAACATTGTTATGACCGTGTACCGCATCTGTGCCCCACATGGTAGGAATATTAATCCCATCGATACTGTCATCGACAGATGCTTGATAAAATGATTCCGCTAAGGCAACCCAATCTGCAGGCGTGGCATGCTTGTCGTTGTTAGGATAAGCACCGCCGCCATTGAGATAAGAACCAAAACCGTATTTACGCATATCTTCAACCGTAATATCGCGAATTTCTGGCTGGATCATTTGGGCAATTTTTTGCTCTAGCGTCATCTTGGCAACTAAGGCATCTATCTTGGCCTCTAATGCTTCATCTTTAGCGATAGCTGGGGGTAATGCAGGCCATATTGTTGATGCCGTTTGCTCCGAAGTTACAGCGGCTTCTGTCGTTTGTTGCTGAGTACTTTTATTATCACCACACCCGCTGACGCCAAGAAAAAGCCCCAAAGTGATTACAGAGGTTTTCATCGGCATTTTTAATCTCGTTGTACGCTGTATTTGAGTCAGTTTCATTGTATTTCCCTTACGCATTGTCTGTTGATACTGGACGTTTTGCATTGCAGCCAATTAAACCGTAGTACCCGATAAAACAGTAACATAGCAAGGGGACAATAAAGGCTAATTGAATCCCCATGATGTCAGCTAGCATGCCCTGAAATAAGGGCAAAATCGCACCGCCAACAATGGCTAAACACAAAATACCTGAGCCTTGGCTAGTGTGTTGTTTTAAATCTTGTAGTGCCAAACTAAAAATCGTTGGGAACATAATTGAATTACACAGACCGACAAACAACAAGGCCCACATGGCTACCGTGCCAACGCTCATCATGGCTGCAGCCACTAAAATACATGCGCACAGTGCGTTAAACGCTAACACCTTACCTGCATTAATTTTCTGCATCACAGCGGCGCCAATAAAACGGCCGACCATAGCGCCACCAAAGTAATAAGCAATATAATGGGCTGCCTGCGATTCAGACACGCCACCAATATGATCTTGAGTTAAAAAGCTAATCAGAAAACTGCCAATACCAACCTCTGCACCGACGTATACAAAAATCCCTACTGCGCCCATCACCAAATGCGGATACTGCCAAGCACTTCCCGTTGCAGAGGTGGTCGATGCCGCATCTTTTTTGCCCAATAGCGGTAGTTTTAACATCATAAAAATCAATGCCAATGCAAACAATGATAAGGCTAAAATTAAGTAAGGGGTTTGAACGGCACTGGCTTGTTGCTCTACTGATAATCGGCCAATGACTTCACCTACCTCAGTGATGCTCTCATCATGCTCAACCGTTGATAAAATTAACCAACTGCCAAAAAATGGCGCAACTGTTGTACCTAATGAATTAAATGCTTGGGTTAAGGTTAAGCGAGACGATGCGGTTTCTGCAGGGCCTAAAACACTGACATAAGGGTTGGCAGATACTTGTAAAATAGTAATGCCTGATGCCAATACAAAAAAGGCAAACAAAAACATATTATAAGAAGCATAACTTGCTGACGGATAAAATAATAAACATCCAATACAGGCAATAACCAGTCCGGTAATAATGCCTTTTTGATAACCAATTTTACCGACTAGCGCACCGGCAGGGATCGACACAACAAAATACGCACCAAAAAAGCAAAATTGCACCAGCATCGCTTGAGTGTAATTAAGGTCGAACATGTTTTTTAGATAAGGGATTAAAATATCATTTAAACAGGTTAAAAAACCCCACATAAAAAATAATGATGTTAACGCCACTAACGCAAAGCGAAAGTTTCCTTGCTGATGAGTTGAATTAACCGGAGTCGATTCGAGTTGAAGCTGCGAAGTCGTCATGACATTCCCTTATTGTTGTTAATAGTTATCTTGGGTTGCAGTACATAACGCCAGTGAACTGGATGCTCTTTGTCATTACCTAAGAGTTAACTCCCCGTAAACGCTAGGCATTTTCCATATCGCTATTCCCACACTTGTGCAAGCAGATGAGGATTCAATATTTAACCAAATCAATTATTGACCTTTGGATAATTAATCACTAATCTCAATGTAAGCGCTTTCATTTTTAACATATCGATAACTGATGTCAACGGTTTTTAAACGCGAGAGCATAATATTTACGGTTAGGACAATGCGACACTAGGCCTTTTATCAGTGTGTTTTAAGCTAATAAGTTAGTAATAAAAAAAGACAAAATTAATCAATACTAAGTGAATTAAAATATGAAAATTATGTTACCAGCCGATTCAAAAATGCATTCAAAAGCGTTCACCTTTGGTGTGGCGACAGCTTCATTTCAAATTGAAGGTGCTGTGGCAACTCGCCTGCCCTGTATTTGGGACACATTTTGTGCGACGCCTGGCAAAATTCGTGATGGGTCTGATGGCTCGCAAGCATGCGAACACGTTAAGTTATGGCGTGAAGATGTCGATCTAATAGAATCGCTAGGTGTCGACGCCTACCGTTTATCGATCTCATGGCCTCGCGTTATGCACAAAGATGGCAGCCTGAATCCACAAGGTGTGCAGTTTTATACCGACTTACTCGATGAACTAAACCGTCGTGGCATTAAAACCTTTGTGACCTTGTACCATTGGGATTTACCACAACATATTGAAGATAATGGTGGTTGGTTAAATCGCGAAACAGCCTATTTATTTGCTGACTATGCCGACAAAATAACCCAAGCATTCGGTGACAGAGTTTACTCATACGCCACATTCAACGAACCTTTTTGCAGTTCATACTTAGGTTATGAAATTGGCATTCATGCTCCTGGATTAGCGAAAAAAGCTTATGGCCGTCAATCTGCACACCACTTATTATTGGCTCATGGTTTAGCCATGAAAGTGCTGCAAAAAAACAGCCCTAACAGCCAAAATGGTATCGTGCTTAACTTTACGCCTTGCTATAGCGCCACTGATTCTGCCGCAGATATTGACGCCGCAAGTAATGCCGACCAATATTTCAATCAGTGGTACATAAAACCCTTGTTTGACCGCTGCTACCCAGACATTATCAATGACTTTGCCGCAGAAGATGTGCCGGTTATTGAAGCTGGCGACTTTGATATTATTGCTCAACCTATCGACTTTCTAGGCATCAACTTTTATACCCGTGCAGTCTATAAAGCCGACCCAGTTAATGGCTTTAGCCAAGTAGACATGGTCGGCAAACCTAAAACAGATATGGGATGGGAAATTTACCCACAAGCCTTTAGTGATTTATTAACCTCTTTAGATGCACTTTATCCTTTACCACCGATCTACATTACCGAAAACGGTGCGGCAATGGATGATAAATTGTTAAACGGTAAAGTGGATGACCAAGACAGACTCGAATACTATAACGCTCACTTAAATGCGGTAAATAGTGCCATTGAACAAGGTGTTAATGTTGTGGGTTATTTTGCTTGGAGTTTGATGGATAACTTTGAGTGGGCAGAAGGTTATTTAAAACGCTTCGGTATTGTCTATGTTGATTATGCAAGCCAAGAACGTACCTTAAAAGCCAGTGCATACGCGTATAGAGACTTTATTAACGCAAGAACATAATATGTTAACCAGAATAAAGCCGTTATATAAACGGCTTTATTCTATTCAAATAGTTGCATCATTTTAAGCAATAACAACAATAATTGAGGCATGTATGATTAGCACTAGAGAAAAAATAGCTTACGGACTTGGGGACACCGCCAGTAATATTGTGTTTCAAACCGTGATGCTATTTCTAACTTTTTTCTATACCGACATTTTCGGTATTTCGCCTGCATTTGTGGGCACAATGTTTTTAGCTGTTCGCTTAATTGATGCGATAACCGACCCACTAATGGGCGCGCTAGCAGACAGAACCAACACTCGTTGGGGTAAGTTTAGACCTTATCTATTATGGTTTGCCCTTCCCTTTGGCTTTATCAGCGTATTAGCCTTTACTACGCCAGATTTGTCTGAAGACGGTAAAATGATTTATGCCTTCGTCACCTATACCGCATTGATGATGGTGTATACCGCGATTAATATTCCTTATTGTGCATTAGGCGGGGTATTAACGGCGGATCCTAAAGAACGCGTGTCAGTGCAATCATACCGTTTTGTGTTTGCGATGCTGGGCGGATTATTGGTGTCAGGCCTAACCTTACCTTTGGTGGAGTTTTTAGGTAAAGGCGATCAGGCTAAAGGCTATCAACTGACGATTGCCGCGATGAGCATTTTGGGTGTTGCGATGTTTTTAGCCTGCTTTTGGGGCACCAAAGAGCGTCTACATCCACCTATAGACCAACAAACAAGCTTTAAAAAAGACTTCACCGACATGTTAAAAAATGATCAGTGGCGAGTATTGGCCATTGCAGCAGTGTGTCTATTATCAGGCATGGTATTGCGTACCAGCTTAGCGATTTACTATGTAAAATATTTCTTAAACATGCCTGATTCTATTACCCTTTTCATCACTCTTGGCATGGTTGGTAATATATTCGGTTGTATTTTAGCTCAACCTTTAGCAAAACGTTTTTGTAAAGTAAAAGCCTATATTACCTTGCAACTGCTGGCGGCGGCCATGTGTGTCGTAAGCTACTTTGTGCCAAGCGATCAAGTGATACTGGCCTTTGGGATGTTTATCATATGGGGTTTTACTTTCAATATGGCTACACCACTGCTTTGGGCAAAAATGGCTGATGTGGTCGACTATGGTCAACATAAAAACGGTGTACGCATTACCGGAATGATTTACTCATCGGTCATATTCTTTATCAAACTTGGGGTTGCTATTGGTGGTGCGGCAGCTGGTTGGTTACTAGCTGGTTATGGTTATCAGCCAGATATCATCCAAACTGAACAGACTCAACAAGGAATATTACTTTCATTCACTGTATACCCTGCTATCGGTTCATTGGTAGTGGCCTTTGTTATGCGTTGGTACACCTTGGACAATGAAAAAGTGGACCAAATACACTTAGAATTAAATAGAGAAGTAAAATAAAAGCATGATAGTCTTGGAGCCATGTGCTCCAAGACGGCTTTTAAAAACTAATTATATGGCAACAATTTACGATGTATCCGTAATGGCTGGTGTGTCTCTAGCAACCGTGTCTAGAGTGATGAATAACAACACCAAAGTCAGCGATAAAACCAAACAAAAGGTTCTCGATGCGATGGCCTCTTTAGGCTATCGCCCTAATACTATTGCCCAATCATTAGCCTCAAATTGCTCCAACAGTGTTGGGGTTTTAGTGTCTCAGCTTGACGGTCCTTTTTATGGTCCCATGATGACAGAAATCGAAACTGCCCTTCGAACAGCTAACAAGCACGTGATTATTGCTGCTGGTCATAGCGACGAGAAGCAAGAAAAAGAAGGGGTTGAGTTTTTGATGAGTCGCGGTTGTGATGCTCTTATTTTGGACATTGAGGCGGTATCAGACGATTACTTGATTGAATTGAGTAAAGGCCCAACACCAGTGGTATTTATTAACCGCTATATCGACGCTATCAAGGAACGTTGTGTTTATCTTGAAAATGAGCAAGGCGGTTTCATGGCTACCGAGCACATATTATCACTTGGTCATAAAGACATCGCTTACATTTCAGGGCCATTGTTTAAGCTCGACGTACGAGATCGTCTAAAAGGACATAAACGAGCATTGCAACAATACAATATCGATTTTGATGACACCCTTTGCATTGAAAGTGACTTTAAAGAAGCTGGCGGTTGTGAAGCGATGGAGCATTTACTGTCGATGAATAAAACCATTACAGCAGTCGTGTGTGCGAATGATCAAATGGCCTCTGGGGCAATTGCAGTGTGTTTAGAACACGGAATCCGCGTACCCGATGATATTTCATTTATTGGTTACGATAATATTCCATTTCCACAGTACATCTCACCGAAATTATCGACCGTTAACAACCCTATTCACGAAATGGGTAAAATGGCAGCCCTCTGGGTATTACAACAAGTGTATAACGATAAAGCCGTCTTAGTTGAAAGCTCGTTTACACCAGAGCTATTTGTGCGTGAATCAGCTAGAGCAATCAATCAGTAAGAGTCAACCGAACCATTTAGCGGTTAACCTATCCAGCTGCAATGTCGATAAACGACATCCAAAAAAGCCAGATGGTAAGTCCCTCTTTCCATAAGCGGCTCCCCAAGTCAGTAATCGGTCACGAGTGAGTCAACACTACCTTATGCAGAGGTGATAGTATCTCGTAGCGATTAAAAAGTACTGATATTGACCATCTCACTGTGACGTGCCATCAACCATCTGCTCGCAAACAAATAATGCAATATGCGCTATAGACTAACAACTTAACCACGCATAAACGCACCTTATGAGTAACGAGATAATAAGCATGGCCATAAAATACCGCAATAGTGAGATTTCAATCGACCTATGCAAGCTATCAGCCGAGCAATGATTAATCAGTTTACCTTAGGATAATATTTTGTCTCCAGCCCCGTGGGACATTCACATGCATCTTAATGACTCATACTTTGGTTATCGATAACACTGAAATAAACCCTAACACCATAAGCAACAACCACATCAATTCACTGTCGCAACATGCAACAAAATATTAACGCGCTAGAAAGTTAGTCTAGAATAACCTTACTTGTTCTCAAAAACGGATAAAACCCAACCTAAGTGGTAACAATTCAACCAACAAAAGAAAGCGCTTACATTTTTATTTGAAATGTTAATATAAAATAAAAAGCCTACTAAACAATAACTAACAAAACAAACCTTGAATAGCTTCTTATTATGGTTAATGAAATGTAATATTTAAAACTTGTTTTTGTTGACGGCGGTCACAATTTACACTAGTTTTATGTAAGCGCTTACATTAGCTGTTTTATAACATAACCATTATAAATAATGACTACAGCGTTGATGGAGAATTAAAAAAACGATTTGCGCCTAACCCGCAATATTGAGAGAAGCAAAATCTAGTCAATGGGGATTTCCTAGATGAAAACAACAAAATTTACAAAAACCAAGCTAGCGACCAGTTTATCGCTAGTGCTTGGTGTAAGCAGTATGTTACCTGCCTACGCAGCTGATGAAGCTGGTGATGAGAATATTGAAGTACTCCAAGTTACAGGTATTCGTGGCAGTTTAATTAAATCAATGGACGTTAAACGTTCATCAAGTGGTGTCGTCGACTCTATTTCTGCTGAAGACATTGGTAAGTTTCCAGATACCAACCTAGCAGAATCATTACAACGTATTACTGGTGTATCAATTGACCGTTCTAACGGTGAAGGCAGCAAAGTGTCCGTGCGTGGTTTTGGCCCAGACTACAACTTGATCACCCTCAATGGTCGTCAAATGCCAGTAACGACTGGCTCGCGCTCATTTGATTTTGCCAATATCGCATCTGAAAGTATTAGCGGTGTTGAAGTATATAAAACGAGCTCAGCGTCAAACTCCACTGGTGGTATCGGTTCTACTATCAATATTTTGACTCACAAACCATTTAGCTCTCCTGGATTGAAAGCTACATTTGGGGTAAAAGCTGTTGATGATAAATCAACAGATAAAGGCTCAATGACACCAGAATTGTCCGGTTTATATTCAAATACTTTTGCTGACGACAAATTTGGTATTTCGCTATCGGCCAGTTATCAAGAACGCGAAAGCGGTAACCAACAAGCGCAAGTTGGTACAGGCTGGCGTAGTTTTGCTGGTACAGATGACAACAATAGTCAATGGGGCGGTGTCGCTAAAGACGACACTCAAGTAAACCGTCCTGGTGATGATGATATTTACTCAGTGCCGCAGACAACCGTTTATCGTTTTGAAGAGCAACAACGTACTCGTACCAATGGCCAGTTAGTTTTACAGTACAGCCCAGTAGATAGCATAGTCACCAGCCTAGACTATACCTACATGCGTAACGATATCGACACTCAATCTCATGATGTATCTGCTTGGTTTAACTTTGTACCATCTGAAAACGTGTGGAGTGACGGCCCAGTCGCATCACCGCTCATTTATTCTGAAACTTACGGCTCACCTGTAGACTTATCGATGGCAGCTGGCGATTTTGGTGTTCGTAACGAGAGTGGCTCATTAGGCTTTAACATTGAATGGCAAGCAACAGATAATTTAAAACTGACTTTCGATGCACATAACTCAACGGCCGAATTTAAACCCAATAACATTTATGGTTCTAGCAACAATTTAAGTACCGCTGCATTTATACGTACCAGCGCGGCTACTGACTTTAGCGGTGATTTACCAGTGCTTGCGGTTGGTGGTGGTAATGCTGTGACTCCTGCAGACATGTTACTTACTGGTTCTAACTTCTCTAATGCGCGCAACAAATCTGAAATTGATCAATATCAGTTTGATGGCGAGTACTTGTTTGAAGACGCAGGTAGTATCGACTTTGGTGTTGAGCTTACTAATGTCAACAATCACTCTCAGCAAGTTGACGTACAACGTAACGATTGGGGTGGTGTAGGTTCTGCTGGTGATTTCGACGAATCATGGTTCCCAGCCGATACGATTACTGACAAATTTGATGCCAATGGTGGTGACTTCTCACTCGCTGATGGCAACTTTGACATTTTAAATACCATCTTCATGTGGGACTTTGCTGCTGTTCGTGACTTCTCAGCAGCTAATTACACCTCTTCTGTTAGTGGTGATTGTGGTAATGGTTTCTGTCCTTCTACTAATTATGCGGCTCAAACAGACCGTTATACTGAAGAAGAGTCACAAGCTGTTTACGTCCAGTACAACTACGACAATGAAATTGCCGGCATGCCATATGATGTTCACTTTGGTTTGCGTTATGAAAAAACTGACGTGACATCAACAGCTGCAGTAGCGGGCTATGATGGCGCTGTTTGGATTGCAGAAACTGAAATAGCACTTGCTGCCACCGGTGAACAAGTATTTGAAACTAAAACGGGTGATTACGACTACTTACTTCCTAGTTTCAACTTCAACATTGAAGTGGTTGAAGATGTGATCTTACGTGCAGCTTATAGCGAAACCATTGGGCGCCCTAACTACACAGATATCCAAGGCGGTACGGTATTAGCAACTCTCGCAAACCGAACTAATGGTGGTGGATCTGCAGGTAACCCAACACTATTGCCATTAGAATCGGAAAATATCGACTTCTCGGCAGAGTGGTACTACGCACCGTCAAGCTATGTGTCTGTAGGTTATTTCCGCAAGGATACTGCAAACTTCATTAGCAATGGTATTGTTAAAACGACTAACGGTATTTATAACCCAGCATCTGGTGATTTATATAAAGCTGCTGTGGCAGCAACGGGTACAACCGAAGCTGGGGCTGTTCGTGATTATATTTTCGCAAACTATGCTGACAATGCTGCGGTAGATGTTGCTAATCAAACTATCGCCGGTAGTGCTGCAAATAATGATGATCTATTGACCTTCAATATCGATACCCCATCAAACAGCCCACGTAAGTCGGTGATCGATGGTTGGGAATTTGCTGCGCAACATTTCTTCGGTGAAACGGGTTTTGGTGTCATAGCCAACTATACCTTGGTTAATAGTGATGAAGCCTACAACAACTACTCATTAGCAGACCAATCAGCACTTATCGGCATTAGTGATACCGCTAACGCAGTCTTAGTTTATGAAAACTATGGTTTCCAAGCTCGTGTTGCTTATAACTGGCGTGATGAGTTCTTAAACTCACGTGGTCAGGATACTGGGGCAAACCCTAAGTATACTGAAGCCTACTCACAAATCGATTTGTCTGTTAGTTATGATATCGAATCAGTTGAAGGCTTAACCGTGTTTTTCGAAGGACTTAACATTACAGAAGAGTACGTCCGTGTTCACGGCCGTGCTGAAGAGCAAGTGTTAAACCTGACTGAAACCGGCGCACGTTATAGCTTAGGTGCTCGTTACACCTTCTAAGTGAATAACGTTAGCAATATTGAGCTAAGCACCACTTAGCTCAATGATTTAACCTTATATTATGGTGCCTAACACGCTCAGTGTTAGGTGTTATCCATATAAGTTTCCCTTTTAGGTCGTTGAGGTGCACGTAATTTGTCACCTCTTTTTATTGCAACATATTGAGTAACAAGGACGTTACTATTTTTATGCTGCTTATAAGAGCTAAAAACATTGCTAAGAGAAGATGAATAACCAATACGTATTAAGTGGTTACATTTTTCTAAATTCTACTTATGATGAGACTTCAACATAATAAAATCTGCAATAAAAATATTGATAACAACTTAATAATAACAATAGTGCCAAAGGCGTAGGTAGAGATAATGCATAAACCAATCACCCAAATAGTCATTGTTGGTGGCGGTACAGCCGGTTGGATAACCGCTGGATTACTGGCTGCAGAGCATAATGTCGACAAAGGTGTCCTGGCCCACTCTCCTAAGCTCAACATTACCCTTATTGAATCACCAGATGTTGCCACCATTGGCGTAGGAGAAGGCACTTGGCCTTCGATGCGTTCAACTTTGAGCAAAATCGGCATTGATGAAAACCAGTTTATTCGCTGCTGTGACGCAAGCTTTAAGCAAGGTTCAAGATTTATTGATTGGCGCAATGACCCAAGTAAAGGTGACGACAGCAAAGCGCCGACTCAGTCAAACAGCTATTTACACCCTTTTAGCCTGCCTCACGGTCACCAAGAACTCGACTTATGCCCATTTTGGTTGCCCCATGCAGATCAAGTCAGCTTTGCTGAGGCGGTCAGTAGTCAAGCAGTGTTGACTCAACTTGGATTAGCGCCCAAAACCATTGCATCAGCGCAATATCATTTTCAAAATAATTACGGCTACCACCTTAATGCTGGCAAATTTAGCCAGATGTTAAGCGAACATTGCACCCAAAAGCTTGGCGTTACTCATATTCGTGATCATGTCAGTCATATTATTAATCATGATAATGGTGATATAGCCAAAGTGATCACTGCAGCACATGGTGAAATCCACGGACAATTATTTATCGACTGTACTGGCACTAAATCACTGTTATTAGGTGAGCATTTACAAGTACCATTTTTATCTCAAAAGTCAGTGTTATTTAATGATAGCGCCCTTGCTGTACAGGTACCTTATGAACAAGCAGACAGCCCTATCGCATCTTGTACTCATTCAACGGCTCAGCAAAATGGCTGGATTTGGGACATAGGCTTGCCGACACGCAAGGGCGTGGGGTATGTGTATTCATCAAGCCATACTAATGACGCTGACGCCGAGCAAAGCCTATTAACTTATTTAGGGCTTGATAGCGCCACGGCAGACAAACTAACGCCACGAAAATTATCGTTCAATCCAGGCTATAGAGCCAAATGCTGGCAAAATAACTGTATTGCCATTGGCATGGCTGCAGGATTTATCGAACCGCTAGAAGCCTCAGCATTAGCGTTAATTGAATGGACAGCAGCTACCCTAGCCCAACAACTCCCCTCCAATCGCCAAGTGATGGATACGATTGCGGCAAGGGTTAATCAGCGCTATCAACTGCACTGGCAACAAATTATCGACTTTTTAAAGCTGCACTATGTAATAAGCCAACGTGAAGTTGACAGCTATTGGCGCGATCATCGCGATAAGCAATCAATACCCGATAGTCTGCAAGCGCAACTTGAATTATGGCGCTATCAAGTGCCAAACCAACACGATATTAGCTATAAAGAAGCCTTATTTCCGGCTGCCAGTTTTCAATATGTGCTCTATGGTATGGGTTTTAATACTCAATTACCCAGCCATGTAAAACCATCAATGCAACAACAGGCACAGCAACTGTTTAATGATAATCAGCAACGCACTCAGGTATTAAGTAAAAGCTTACTGAGCAATCGCGATTTGCTAGCCAAAGTCGTGCAATATGGATTTGCTAAGCTGTAATCTAGATTAACTCAGATGGGTTGCTAGGATGGCAGACAGCTAATATCAAACGACTAACTAAGATCACCTACAATAATCATAACTACATAACGTATTTGAACGAACAAGATAGGACATCAAAATGAGCCAACATGTATTACTAAATAGCATCGATCACAAAGACCTTAAGGTTATCACTACCCGTTCTAGTGCGTTAGGCGATAATCTTTGGTTCGGCTTAACCTTTCCGCAAGAATTTCGTAGCATTCAAGCTCATTACCCTATTTTCTTTCATAAAGACGCTACCACTGGCCAGTTTTATGCGGTGGCATTATTTGGTTTTAAGCAAAATGAGAATCTGTTTTTATCTGACGCTGGTTGGAATGCATCTTATATTCCTCTGAGTGTGCGTCGCCAGCCGTTTTTGATAGGACAACAAACCGTTCAAGAAGATGGCATTGAGCGTCAGCAACGAGTTATTCACATCGATTTAGACCACCCAAGAGTAAGCCATAATGACGGTGAAGCGCTGTTTTTTCCTTATGGTGGTAACACGCCTTTATTAGATGAAGTCGGTGAAATGCTTGAAGCGATTCATCATGGGCTCAGTGACAGTAATCGTTTTATCGACGTATTAATTGAGCATGAGTTACTGGAATCGTTTACCTTAGACCTCGAACTAGACAATGGCCAAAAACATCAAATGATTGGTTTTTATACCATTAATGAAAACACCCTAGCCGCGTTATCTGCAGAAGTGCTAGGCACTTTGCATCAGCAAGGTTATTTACAAGCCATTTATATGGCTCTGGCATCGCAAAGCAAAGTTCGCGAGCTACTTAACCTTAAAAATGCTCAAGGTTAATCGATAATGGTGAGCCACAATACAAATCCAAACCTATCAGAGCCGATACAAGCTCACTCGACACAAGCTGTCGACAGCGTAAGCGGTTGGACCTTAGAGCAAGTGCTCGCTCATATTGAGCATGCAGATAAGCCCATGGTATTTAAAGGCCTATGCCATCACTGGCCTTTAGTCCAAGCGGGTCTTGAGTCAGCAGACAAGGCAATGGATTATCTGTGTCAATTTTATCAAGGCTCGGCGGTGACCGCATATTATCTACCCCACGAGCAACATGGACGGGTATTTTACAATCAAGAGGTTAATGGTTTTAATTACCAAGCAGGTCGCCTGGATTTTAACCAATTATTAAGCCGCTTAAAACAAGAAAATGCCAGCCAAGCACCTGCGGGGATCTACATGGGCTCAACAGACATACACCAATGTCTGCCGGGGCTGGGTGAACAAAACAGTTTAGATTTATCGCCAACGCAACCATTGACGAGTATTTGGCTTGGTAACCAAACCAAGGTAGCTGCGCATTTTGATTTTCCGCTCAATCTCGCGTGTAACGCTGTGGGGAAACGCACTTTCACCTTATTTCCGCCTGAGCAAATCAGCAATTTATATGTCGGCCCAATGGAATTCGCTCCAGGTGGACAAGACATCAGCATGGTAGATTTTGCAGAACCGGACTTCGAGCGTTTTCCTAAGTTTAAGCAGGCACTTGCGGCATCATTGACCGCACAACTGAATCCGGGTGATGTGTTGTTTATTCCCAGCATGTGGTGGCATCACGTGCGCGGAGTTGACGACTTTAACGTACTCATTACCCATTGGTGGCGTGACACACCAGGCTATTTAGGCAGACCCAACAATGCCCTGCTTCACAGCATGCTAAGCCTTCGATCATTACCTAAAGCACAACGCCAAGCGTGGAAAGCACTTTTTGAACATTACATTTTTAACCACGACGATATTGATGACAGCCATATACCAGACCAAGCTAAAGGCATGTTAACCAAGCCATTAGATGAACTCAACGCCCGTAAGTTACGCGCAGATTTAATCAACAAATTAAAACGATAATGCTGCGAACAGCAAGACATCAAACAGGACGCTCAAGATGAATAAAACAGTCAAAAAAGTAGTGATTGCCGGTGGTGGTACCGCTGGCTGGATGGCCGCTGCCGCCTTCAGCAAACTATTGGGCAAAAATCTTGATATTGTCTTAGTCGAATCAGATGAAATCGGCACTATTGGTGTCGGTGAAGCTACCATCCCTACCCTGCATATCTTTCATCGTTTACTGGGATTAAAAGAGCAAGATGTGATGGCTGCTACCAATGCCACCTTTAAACTCGGCATCCAATTTGAAAACTGGCATGATGTTAATAAAGACTATTTGCATTCATTTGGCTTTTTAGGCAAAGACTGCTGGGCCTGTGGTTTTCAGCACTTTTGGCTTAAAGGCCAACAAAAAAACATGGTCAGCGAAATTGGTGATTACTGCACCGAACATTTAGCCGCTCGCCAAGGCCGTTTTGCTGTGCTGCCCAATCAAGATTACAACCATGCTTACCACATGGACTCCAGTCTTTACGCCAAGTTTCTGCGAAAATTTGCTGAGCAACATGGAATGAGGCGCATTGAAGGCAAGATAGCCGATGTTTTGCAACATGAAGACACGGGCAATATTCGCGCATTACAACTTGAAAATGGTGAGTTCATCGAAGGTGATTTATTTATCGACTGTACTGGTTTTAAAGCCTTACTCATTGAGCAAACCTTAAACTCTGGTTTTGAAGACTGGAGTCATTGGTTACCGTGCGACAGTGCTATTGCCGTACAAACCGAAGCCGTGCAAAACCCCATACCTTACACACGTTCAATTGCCCGTGAATCTGGCTGGCAATGGCGCATTCCGTTGCAAACTCGTACTGGTAATGGCTTAGTATTTTGCAGCAAGTACCTCTCTGATGCCGATGCCACCGAACTGTTACTCAACAATATTGAAGGCCAACCAATCAATAAGCCTAGAGTCATTAAGTTCAAAACCGGTACGCGTCGTCAACATTGGAATAAAAACTGTATTGCCATTGGCTTATCAGCGGGATTTTTAGAGCCGCTAGAGTCAACCAGCATTCATATGATCCAACGAAGCATTGTCCGCTTACTGCAACTGTTCCCATCTCAAGGGATAATTCAAGCCGACATTGATGAATTTAATCAACAAACCAAGATTGAATTAGACAACATTCGCGACTTTATTATTTTGCATTACAAAGTCACTGACCGTGAAGACAGCCGCTTTTGGCGATATTGCAAAAACATGCCGATCCCAGCGTCATTACAACATCGTATCGACATGTTTAGCCAATCAGGCAAAGTCTACAAATACGGCAGTGAGCTGTTTGGTGAGAGCTCATGGATCCAAGTTATGATGGGCCAAGGTCTACAACCTAAAGCGTACCATCCAATTGTCGACA
This sequence comes from Shewanella sp. SR43-4, assembly GCF_014163845.1. Taxonomy (NCBI): domain Bacteria; kingdom Pseudomonadati; phylum Pseudomonadota; class Gammaproteobacteria; order Alteromonadales; family Shewanellaceae; genus Shewanella; species Shewanella sp. SR43-4. The sequence continues at coordinate 48,121 of NZ_JACJEB010000020.1, forward strand.
TGATGGACGATGCTGAATTACAAAGCTTTTTAAACAGCATTAAAGCCACCGTAAAACGCAAAGTTGATACCTTGCCTGTACACCATGATTTTGTGCAGCATTATTGTAAATCAACGGCGATGCAGGGCTAATCCTGATGTCTGTATCAGCAACAACCAAGCCCATTATCAAGGTCAATCATATTGCACCGCAGGTGCAATTGATTGGCCAACAACAAACACCTGTGATTGTGATTGATAATTTTGCTGAAGATATCGCTCAGTTGATCGCTATTGCGGTCAATGACAGCACATTCCGTCAAGATAAAGGCTCATACTACCCAGGATGTCGTACATCATTGCCCAAGCAATATGTTATCGAGGTTCTCAATGCGCTGTACAAACTGATCTACGAGGTTTATCGCATTCCAGCATCATTACGATTAAAGCCGCAGCAATATGTCTATTCATTAATCGACAAACAGCCAGAAACCTTGGCTCCACTGCAATGTTTGCCTCACTTCGATGCGACAAACCCGCATTACTTTGCCATTTTGCATTATCTTAACGATGGTCAACATGGCAACACAGGCTTTTTTAGGCATAACCTCACCGATCTTGAGCGGATAACGGCGGAAAATATCGAAGACTATTTTACCAAAGCGCAGCCGTTTCTCGACAGCAAAACCCAAACACCAGCCAGTTATTTTGTTGCCAGCGACGAGCATTACAGCTTGTATCATCAAATCAAATATCGCCCAAATCGCCTAGTGATTTACCCCGGTAACTTATTACATTCAACCATAGTAAACCCACAAACTGACATTGATGCAAATCCTAGTTCAGGTCGGCTCACCACTAATATTTTTATAAATTTTCAATAACATAAGGAACACGTTATGGTTAATCCTCTTGGGATAATAATGCCTATTCGCCATAAAAATAAGCCACAAAACAGTGCGTCTAGCACCACCTTAAGCCCTCTTTATAGCGCCCTGTTGATGTGCAGTGTTGTCACCATCAGTCCAGCAGCGCTTGCCGAACACCCTAATATTACGCCTGAAACACTGCATGCATTAACAGTATTATCCGATAGCGAGAAGTTGCGTATTGGCGATCGTATCAGCCAAGTCGAAGACGAGGTTAACCGCTTATTACCACAGCTGACATTGGCTGAAAAAGTGTCATTAGTGCATGCTGCGGGCAAGTTTCACATCCCAGCCATTGAACGCTTAGGTATACATGAAATGTGGATGTCTGACGGCCCACACGGCGTGCGTTATGAAATTGACCGTAATTCATGGGCACCTGCTGGCTGGAATAACGATTATTCCACTTATTTACCACCATTAACCGCAGTAGCCGCCAGCTGGGACCCAAACATGGCCAGCCTGCACGGCAATATTTTAGGTGCAGAGGCGCGTCATCGTAATAAAGACCTTATTCTTGGTCCTGGTGTTAACCTAGCAAGATTGCCATTGTATGGGCGTAACTTTGAATACATGGGAGAAGACCCATTTTTAGTTGCCAGTCTAGTGGTACCTGAAGTGCTTGCGATTCAAGCTAATGATGTCGGTGCAACCGTAAAACATTATGCGTTAAATACTCAAGAGCTCAACCGCACTGGAGTGAATGCCAAACCTGATGAACGCACACTTCGTGAAGTGTATTTACCTGCATTTGAAGCGGCAGTAAAACAAGCCAATGTCCATTCTATTATGGGCTCATATAACGAGTTTCGCGGCACGAATGCCAACCAAAGCGCACATTTAGTTAATACAATATTAAAAGGCGAATGGGGTTTTCAAGGGGTGTTATTAACTGACTGGAATGTCGACATAAACACTTATGATGCTGCAATGAACGGTCTTGATATTGAGATGGGCACCGATGTCGCTGATTTTGACGACTACTTTTTTGCCAAGCCATTACTGGAAATGATTAATGCAGGCAAAATCCCAGTAGCGGTGTTAGATGACAAAGTTCGTCGTATTTTACGATTAGAACTCAGTATCGGCATGATGGATAAGCAGCGCCTATCGGGCGAGCGTAATACTCAGGCACATCGTGATGATGCTCGCACTATTGCAGCCAATGGCATAGTGCTACTCAAAAATGACAGCAATATCCTGCCATTGAACGCCAACAAACTTAAACGAGTATTAGTCTTAGGCCCCAATGCCGACAAGCGTCATGGCTTTGGTGGAGGTTCATCCGAGGTTAAAACCTTATATGAAATTAGCCCGCTAGAGGGATTAAAAGCCAAACTAGGTAACAAGGTTGATATTACCCTAATGCGAGCTGCCAGCAGCAAGTTTATGCCTATTCCTAATGACTATCTCACTACTCGTCATTGGACTGGCACCCCGTCTTGGCAAATTAACTATTATACTGATAAAGCAATGACCAAGCTTGCCAGTGAATCTTGGATTGCCGATCCGCAGTTTGATGCAAAAGGCCAACGTCAATTTGTGGAGATAAAAGCCAACCTTAAACCAATCGAAAGCGGTAGCCATAGCTTTAATATCAAAGCAGACGGAAACATTGCTCTATTTATCAATGATAAACCTTTATTAACCTCAACCACGGCACAGTCAGATAGCATCATCACTAAAGCAATAAAGTTAACAGCAGGCGAAACCTATGCTGTTAGCTTACGCTATCAGGGCGACCAACAAGCCACCTTGGGCTGGGAAACACCCAACAGCTTGTACAATAGCGAAAAAGAATATTTAGCCGCGGCGAAGAAGGCAGATGCAGTATTTTATTTTGCAGGCTTAAGCCATGCCGATGACCGAGAATCAATTGATCGTCCAGACATGATCTTACCCGGTCAGCAAGATGAGGTTATTGCCAAACTGCTGAAAGCAAATCCCAACACAATCGTGTTTATGATTGGCGGTTCGGCGGTTGAAATGCCATGGGCCGATAGCGCAAGTACGCTTGTTTGGGGCTGGTATGGTGGCATGGAAGCAGGCAACGCCTATGCCGACATGTTATTTGGTGATACTAATCCGAGCGGTAAAATGCCGATAACCTTGCCTAAAAAACTCATCGATACCGCACCTATTGCGTTAAATGATTACAATGCAACTGAGTCGTTATATTCCGAAGGTGTGTTTATTGGTTATCGCTGGTTTGAGCAACAAAAAATTAAGCCTTTGTTTGCTTTTGGTCATGGTTTGTCTTACAGCAAATTTAGTTACCAAAACATTAGCCTATCAAGTGCGAGTATTGCAGGCGACGACACCATCACAGTCAAAGTCGATATTACTAACACCAGTAAAGTCGATGGTGCAGAAGTGGCTCAACTGTATTTACACGATGTCAAAGCTAGCGTCCCACGCCCCATTAAAGAGCTAAAAGGTTTTGATAAACTGTGGTTAAAAGCTGGCGAAACTAAAACAGCTAGCTTTACCTTAACTCAACGTGATTTATCATTTTGGGACGTTAACACCAATGATTGGCTAGCAGAATCTGGCACATTTGAAGTGATGATTGGCGCATCGGTTGCAGACATACGCTTACGTAAAACCTTTGAGTATCAACAAGTAAAATAAATCATTATATTCAAAAGATCTAACGAAAAATGGCTTAATGTTGATTACATTAAGCCATTTTTATAACGTTACACTCTCAATTCAATCTCGTGTTAAACAACCTTAAAGCGAGCCACTTCTGAGCGTAATGATTGACACACTGAAGCTGTTTTTAGCGCAATTTGTTGGTTTTCAGCAATCACATCATTGCAATGACGGGTTTTATCAGATAACTCAGTTAGATTACGATTAATCTCCTCGGTTACATGGGTTTGTTGTTCAGTTGCCGCAGCGGTATGAGTCGACATATCGGTCACTTTGGCTGTGGCTTGCAAAATTAAATCAAGGGAAATTCGTGTTTGTGAAGATAACTCGACCGTAGTCGCGGTTAAACTCGCACCCGCTTCAATGGTATGAACGGCATCGTTAACACCACGTTGCAGCTGCTCAATCATATTCTGAATATCTTGAATTGATCGCTCTGTTCGGCTGGCCAAGGTTCGTACCTCATCAGCAACCACCGCAAATCCACGACCTTGCTCACCAGCGCGAGCCGCTTCAATTGCCGCATTTAACGCCAGCAAGTTGGTTTGCTCTGCAATACCGCGGATCACATCAAGAACCGACGCAATTTGTGACGAATTAGTCGACAAGGCTTGAATAACCACCACAGCATTTTGAACAGACGTCGACAGTTGTTGAATATTATCGATAGACAACGACAGAATGCGTTTACCTTCAACCGTCTGATCATTCACATTATTAATTTCAGATGCGGTATCCAATGCATTTTTAGCCACTTCACGAACCGCTGAGCTCATTTGATTGACGGCGGTGACAATACTATCCACTGAATAATGCTGTTCTTGGCTAATTTGGCTGGCAGTTGCAGCATTGCCCGCTAGCTGTCCAATACTGGTATTAACCTCATTAGACTGTTTATCGATAGCAATAATCATTTGCTGTAAATGATCAATGAAATGATTAAATGTTGTAGCCAGCTCGCCAATTTCATCATGTTGCCTAATGATTAATCGACGGGTTAAATCACCATCACCTCGACTAATATCAGTGATACGATCGTTCACATCATTAATTCTATCCACCACCACTTTAGGGCCGTAATAAGCCAAGAAGATGGTCAAAATAATCAGAATGCCAGACACTGTAAATAATATTGTTAGCTGATTTTTTGCTGTTTGAGTATTATTTTGGTCGATTAATTTAACTTGCTCATCGGCACGCTCGCCGGCCGTATTATAAATATCACGCAATCTTGAAAACTCAGATAAAGACACGTCCTTATAACGTTGTTTTGCAGTGGAATAGTCTCCCGCTTTAACTGCACTGATTACCGACGACGAGGCCGTAAACCATTTGTCATATTGAGTATCAAAGCCGTTTAGCCCACTGACCACATCTGGGTAAAGTGTTAACAGACGGCTAAATTCGGCAACTCGCTGCTTAGCTTGATCGGCATTCTCTTGCCAATTACTGATTTGATCATCTCTTTGCTGCGCACTTAGTTCACTACTAAGCAAAAGAACTTCACTTAAATGAGCTTGATATAAATCGCGATCACCATTGATAATGCTTGAAATAGCAGGATTAAATTGACGACTGAGCTCATGGATCTGCTCTAGTTGATTTTGACTCTGAGTGGCATTAGTAATGGCCATAATGGCTAAAGCTACTGCAAATATAATGAATATCAATGAGAATTTAGCGCGAATAGTGCTAAACATAGCAACCTCCGATGAATGTTGTAATTTAGGTATTTTTATTATTTGTGATTAAACAACAAATTTATCAATCTATAATGGCTAACGCTTATTCCCCATTCAAACACCGGCCTTAGTGTCAATAAATGTCATCAATAACTCACTTAACTGCTGTGCTTCGATTATGTTTTCTGACTCGGTCAATAAATGTATAACACATTCTGCCGTACATAATCCTCCTTCTATTTGGTTTCGCCTCAGTGGGTATATCGACTTGGGCGAATTAATTAATAACACTTTAGGTAGTGCTTTGAGATATGGACTTTGATTAAACATCTTGCGAGCTTCTTGCCAAGTTGCATCGATAAGCACTAAATATAATAGTCTTTGAGATATCTCGCATACTTTTTGCGAAATATTTTTATCATCACTGGGGAAAACTAACCCCACCTTACCAGCGGCAATCAAACGTAATAATTCAGCATCAGGCTGTTTACGGTGCCACTCAACCACACGAGCGCGCTCGCCTAACACCTGAGACACTAACTTGCCCGTATTATTGGCTCGCAACATTTCGCGAGGATGAGTTAACAAAATAATATTCACAACAATACTCAACTGAACAAATGATTAATTTAATTTCGCAATGTAACACAGATGCAAAAACGATAGAATAAACCTAAGTGAGATAAAAAAATCAATAAAAATTAGATGGATACTTTAGCGTTAACCTGTTCATTACCTGCATCACTTTACGCTATAATCGCAAAAATATTTTGCTAAGTTATCCTGTCCCTTAATATGAGTTGAACTGAGATAATGCTATTACAACAAGTTATCGCGCTGTTTTTCACTATGCTCATTTTAGCCATAGTGCCAGGTCCGGCTGTATTTGCGGTGGTATCGCGATCATTTTCGAATGGATTTAATCATGGTACTGCCATTACCTTTGGTGTATTGCTGGGGGATTTTATTTATATCCTATTAGCACTGTTTGGGTTATCGGCAATAGCTAACGCCATGGGGCCAACATTTGAGCTAATAAAATACGCTAGTGCGCTGTATTTATGCTGGCTTGGCGTCAGTATGCTGCGAAACACAGCAAAGGGCGTTCAGTTAGCCACCACGCCCAAGGTCAGTCAGCTTAAGAATATCATCACCGGCACAGCGATTGCGCTAGGCAATCCTAAAGCCTTAATATTTTACGTCAGTTTCTTCCCTGCCTTTGTGCCGATGAACCAAGTAGTTGTGACCGATGTTATTATCATACTGGCTACTGCAACCCTGGCTTTTGGTTCTGTTAATCTGACTTATGCTTATTTAGCCTCTAGTGCAAAGCATGTATTTACCTCACCCAATGCGGTCACCATAATCAATCGAACCGCAGGCAGTATTATGTTGATTGCTGGCATATTGATTATGTTAAATATTTAGGATGTTGCAATGAGCGCAGTACGCTTTACTCCCCTTACATTAGTCAATGGATTAACCTTAAAAAACCGTGTTGTAGTGCCGCCTATGGCATCCCAAACGGCAGACAATAATGGTTTAGCCACCGAGAAAACCTTTAGCCATTATCAAGGCTTAGCCCAATCTGGTGCGGGCTTGGTGATGGTAGAGTATAGCCATGTCAATCTAGCTGGTCGCAGCGAAGCAAATCAGCTTGGCGCCCATGATGACGCCTGTTTACCTGGACTGAGTCAAATTGCCAAGCTATTACACCAAATGGATGTTAAAACAGGCTTACAAATTACCCATTGCGGCGGCAAAGACAGTGCTGCTATTAGTACCGATATTATGGGTCCTTCTGGCATTGTAGTGCCTGCATACGATCGCGTATTACCCACACCGCGCGCCATGACACAGGATGATATCGCAATATGGCAGCAAGACTTCGTCAATAGCGCTATTCGTGCCGACAAAGCGGGATTTGATTTAGTCGAAATCCATTGTGCACATGGTTATGGTATCAATCAGTGGTTATCGCCGCTAACCAATCAACGTACAGACCAATACGGTGGCAGTGTTAAAAATCGCGCTAGAATCTTGCTAGAGATGGTCAGTCAGATAAAACAAGCCGCGCCAAGATTAGCCATAATGACCCGTATTCCCGGTCAAGATGGTTACCCAGGAGGCCTATCCCACAGCGATATGGGCCAAGTTAGCCAGTGGTTAGTTGATGCGGGCGTGGAAATACTCAATGTGTCGTCAGGCATTGGCGGTTGGAACAGACCTAAAGATATCCGCGGCGAAGGCTTTTTAGTTGCCGATGCTGCGCCATTAACAGGTAAAACTGCTGCTGCGGTTATTGGTGTTGGCGGCATTGAAACCCTTGATTACATTGAGACCATTTTAACGAACAAGCAAGTAGATCTGGTGGCAGTTGGCCGCGCCATTTTGGCAGGGCCAACTGATTTTGCAACACGTGTGATGGTTAACAATTAATCATGATGTAAAGTCCATCATGGCTCAACGCATAATAGCCGATATGAAATCATCATCTAGAGTCTAAGCTTGAGAATTTAGAAGGCCCGAATAACGTGTTATTCGGGCCTTCTAAATTCTAGGACAGACATTACTTGCCGATTGTTTGCAGCTTTTGTAGATAATCCGCTTTGCTGAGTAAGGCGATGACTTCTGCCGGTTCTAACCATGATTCCAATTGCGATAAGCTTTCAGCATGCTCCAATTTCCACTCGGCAATGATCCTCGGAGCATAAAACAACGGTTTTTGCTCATCTAAGTCAGGTAACTGAGCAAGGTGCCATGTAAATAACTGTGGATTATTCACCAGTCGACTGAACGGATGCATGTGTTGTAGATGTGGCATTTTAGCCAGGTTGGCTTTCAATTCAACCAGAATGTGAACTGGTTTCTTTTCTTCTGGCGCTCGCAGTAACCCAATGGTTTTAATCCATTTCGTGCGCCGCGCGCCGCCGCTCAACCATGAAAGTGGGATCGATAACATCAACCCTATGGTGATTGGTAATAACCAGTAAAACAACTCCTTACTTAGCAACATTGCAGTCAAAGCAAGTACAACACCAAACGCAGTATGGCCAAGATGTGCACGCATCACTGGTATCCAGCTCAATGCGCCGTCATCTCTTGATTGGGGCATCCAGCCACTGTCTTTACCTCGAAATATAGATAACACCACGCCAAACTGCGACACCATCAGAATTGGCGCATACAGAGCAGACATTACCATTTCGAATAAGGTACTCAAGGTTAACAAGATGGGACCACCAAATCTTAAGCACCGAGGAATATTAATCATCGCAGCAAACCAGCCGAAGGCTTTGGGGGCCAATACAATTGCCATTGAAACCACAAACAGACTTAACGCGCGCTCAGAGTCAAATACTGGCCAGGTTGGAAACAGCGATGGATTAGCAAAATACTCAGGGCGAATAAAAGCCGCCTGAACGGCAATCGCCAGCCCCACCATAATTAACGCTAACCAAAAAATGGCACTTAGGTAGGACATGACCCCAGACAAAAGATGCAAACGGGTTGGCAAGGAAAAACCTCGGGCGAACATAAATGCCGAATGCTGTAAATTGCCCTGACACCAGCGTCGATCGCGGATCATCACATCAAGTAACGAAGGAGGGGCTTCTTCAAATGAAGCCTCAATATCGGTATCAAAACGTACCCCCCACCCCGCACGGCGCAGCAGCGCCGCTTCAATAAAATCATGACTTAATACATGGCCGCCAAAAGGTGCTTTACCGGGCAGAATAGGCAAATGACAGGATTCAGCAAAGGCTCTAGTGCGAATGATGGCATTGTGTCCCCAAAAATTTGAAGACAAACCATGCCAAGCTGACAAGCCCGCAGCATAGATGGGACCAAAACATTGATTAGCAAACTGTTGTAGCCTGCTGTACAGGGTATTGGCGAAAACAAGTGTCGGCAAGGTTTGAATAAGGCCGACACCTGGCGCGGCGGCCAAACGACGTGACAGTGTCACCATCGACTTTGCGCTCATGATGCTGTCAGCATCAAGCACTATCATGGCTTCATAATCACCGCCCCAACGTTGCACCCAGTCACCTATGTTACCGGCTTTACGTTCACTGTTTTGGTGACGACGACGATAATACACTGGACACTCTGGTTGATATTTATTGATAAGTGCTAAGAAGGTAGCCTCTTCAGCAATCCAAGCATTAGCTCGATTAGTATCACTGAGAATAAAGAAAGCATACTTGCCTGGCGCAGTGGCAATGAGATCTGCACTCATGGCTTCAATTGTGGCCCTAATGCGCAGTGGATCTTCATTATAAATCGGCAGTAAAATAGCCGTTTTAAAGCTGGGGTCTATTTCGCTCTCTTTTACTAACCGCGGCTTGAGATGCAATAGAAAACCCAATAAGGCCTGCGAGAAAGCAAAAGCAACCCAAAGAAAGTTAATACTAAACAACACTAAAAAGACTATCTGTAAATTGGTAATGTTATTGGTGTTTAGCACCAAATACATTTCCCTTATACCGTAAGTAGATAAGCCCGCAGTGACCATAAACACAAATAATTGGGCAACAAACGTGCGAAGTCTAAACCACATAGTCTGTTGACTGGAATTCAATCGATGACCAGCCTCAGAAACCTCATGACGATTCATAACCAATGGCGATTCGTCAGGCAAGGCTCGCTTGCGATGATTTTTTTCGGTCATTGCCGCCGACAAAGCATTATCTTGTTGTATCATAAAGGCCAGTCCTCCGACGTAAATCGATACAACCACGTCATGCCAAGCGGTTTATCGTTATTCCTCAGCTGGACACGCAATTCAGCTACATCGGCATCTTCTGGATCAAAAGTAACAAACACTCTTGCACCATCAACATTAGGATTGGGCTCAATACGGGCCTCTAAAATCGCGCCACTACTGATACTCGCATCAACGCTAATGTTGCTAACATCATTTGCACTAAGATGGCTATAATCGATAACGATCTCGTTTTTATCGGTAAATAACTTACGACCACCAGCCGTTCGAACGACTTTAACTTTGCCCTCAGTTTTGGGAATATTATCTACCCAAGTGAGTTGGTATGAATATGCAAATGGCTGATCTTTTTTCAATCCATTTTCTGGTTTCCAATAAGCAACAATATTGTCATTGGCCTCCGAATCCGATGGGATCTCAACCAGTTCTACTCTGCCTTTGCCCCAATCACCTGTTGGTTCAACCCAGGCGGATGGACGTTGATGGTATTTGGCTTCAAGATCTTGATAGTAATCAACTTGTCGATGTGGCTGCATCAGACCAAAGCCCTTAGGATTTTCGTCCATGAAAGAACTCACCTGCAATCCCCGTGGATTATTCAGTGGTCGCCAAATTTTCTCACGATTACCTTTCTCCATCAGCAAGCCTTCAGAGTCATGCACCGCTGGACGGTAATCAGCTGTATCAGCACGGTCTATACCGCCATGCATAAACATTGATGTTAACGGCGCCAGACCCACATTTTGCACATCTCGCCTTGGGAAAAGCATTACATCGACCCCCATTCGAGTTGGATCGCCAGGGTAAATAGCAAAACGATAGGCGCCGGTTACGCTAACACTGTCAAGCAACGCATGAACCACTATCGCCTTTTGGTGGCTTGATGGACGTTCGATCCAGAATTTTTTAAACAGCGGATATTCTTCGCCTTTAGGATCGGCAACATTAATGGCTAGTCCACGGGTCGACAAACCATAAGCTTGCCCTTTAGATACTCCCCGAAAATAACTGGCCCCCTGAAACACTAAGAACTCATCTTTATAATCATCGCGATTAATGGGGTAATGCAGACGAAAGCCGGCATATTTACCGACTTGTTGCAGTAACTGACCAATTGACTCATCTGGCACTCTAAATGATGATTCAGACACGGCAACCGGAAATGATTTACCGTTTTCGACCACATCAATGTCGACTAACTGTTTATAGATATAGCCAGGCGCAAATAGTTGTATAGAAAAAGGTGTGGGTGCATTGCCCCAAATAGCGGCATCTTGCTGGAAATTAATTTGGCGATAGGTGGAATAATCTATTTTAGTCAGCGCTTCAGGGGCTTGTTTAGGTTCAATAAAAGGTTTCTGCGACAATTTACGTGCAATCTCGCCGACTGTGTCATGGGAGAAGGCCTTACCATCCGTTTTGGGTATTGTTGTCTGAGCGTTAACAAGGTTTGTCCATGAGACGAGTAACACAAATACGACAAGGTTAAGAAAACCTTTGACAGACAATTGGTCATAAATCCTTTGTTTAACCGGTGAATCGCAAAACAGATTCAAAGTCCTTAACATATAAAACTCCTTAATTGAGCATTCACAAAATAACATCACAATATCGCACTAGTAACTGAACTGACCCTCTGCTATTAATCGGAAATAATGTTGATCGAGGTAGGCGTTAATCGAAGATCATTGATATCGGCTTAACCTCAGATTGGGTTAAGCAATGGGATAAACGAGCCAAATTTGAATATGGGTTTTACTCATCACGATGTCAGGACAAAAGACGGCTTGATATCCGATATTATCCCGATTTAAGGTTCCTTGTTTGTACTGGGTTTATCACGACAACATGGGCTCAGCTTTGCAAGAGAGTGAAACCAAGTCGTTTGAACATAAACTTCTATTTATTAATAGTAGAGCTTCTAGTTATTAATAGTAGAACTTCTAGTTATTAATAGCAGAAAAACTTAATCGTTTTATGTATTTCCCCTACAATATGAATCATCTTTAATACTCCAACGGTATTTGGCTTAACGATAAAGCCCGTCTTTCCACCAGCAATCGCGATTATCTGTAATATGCCATCAGGCAAATGCAATCGACTATGCTGCAAGTGTTCCAGGTAAATAAATTGACCTAATAAGATTATAAGCTGAGAGGAAAAGGGTTGAAGTGATGGTTTTGGGATCATGGCCCAATGAAGCCAAAAGGAGTAATAAAATAAGCAGTCATTGGATCAGAGCGTGCTGAGCAGGGCGTTAATCTAAGGCTACTTTTAAGCATGAGTTAACGCCCATATCGATTGGAGCAAACATGATATGGGCATAGGCAAAATGCACTTAAATCAGGTCTGACGATATTGAGATAATACCTTTAAAAATAAGCGGATAACGCCTTACCCTCTGACCAATATCATCACTCATCACTTGTCGATACAAACGTTCAATGTCGTCATCATCTTCAAACACTAACAACAATCTGTCGATTGCCGTATGCAGACCTTTCTTCAAGTATGGCTGAGCCTGAAACTCAGCAATATTGTGTCTCACAATCGCTATTTTTTCAGGATGAAGCCGAAGCTCGGCAAACACTTGCTCAAAATACGCCATATGTTGAACAGGTGTGGGCCGATTTGAGCGCCGTTGTCTTGGCTGCGACGAACCTCGTTTAAAGTACACTGCTGGCAATCACGTTACCTCATTAACCATCTGTTATTTAATTAACTTCACCGTGAGTTAACTTAATAGAGCCAATAAATCATTGGCACTGCCCTGCCATGGACCTTGAGTACCATCCGATAAAATACTGTCCGCTAAACCTTGCTTATGCTGCTGCATTTCTTGAATTTTTTCTTCAACAGTCCCTTGGGCAATCAGCTTATACACAAAGACCGGATTTAACTGACCAATACGATGGGCACGATCAGTTGCTTGCCTTTCTGCGGCTGGGTTCCACCAAGGATCAAAGTGAATAACGGTATCCGCAGTGGTTAAATTAAGCCCGGTGCCGCCAGCTTTTAAACTGATCAAAAACACTGAGTTGCCGCCTTCTTGAAACGCATCAATCTGGGTTTGACGGTCGCGTGTTTGTCCTGTCAGCTTACTGTAAGTAATCGCCAAGCGTTTTAACTCATCTTCAATCAGCGCTAACATGCCAGTAAATTGGCTAAAGATAAGAATTTTACGGCCATCTTCAATCATGTCAGGCAGGTTTTGGATAAGCCAAGTCATTTTAGCGTTATCTTTTACTTGCTGAGCTTGTTCAAGCTTAACTAAACGAGGGTCGCAACAGGCTTGGCGAAGCTTGAGTAACGCATCTAAAAACTCAATATGGCTGCTCGATACGCCTTTTTTAGCAAACAACTCACGCAATTTTTTCTCCATCACTAAGCGGATAGATTCATATAAATTACGTTGGTCTTTTTCAAGCTCCAAGGTTTGGATTATCACCGTTTTTTCAGGTAACTCTGATACCACTTCCTGTTTAGTGCGTCGCAGCATAAAGGGCGCAATACGCTGGCTCAGTAACAAGGATTTTTCGACATCAGCCTGCTTTTCAATCGGACCACGAAACTGTTTATTAAAGTAAGTATGCTGACCTAATAGACCTGGTAAGCAAAAATCCATCAACGATTTTAATTCACCTAAATGATTTTCAAGTGGCGTACCAGATAAGCACAAGCGGAACTTACCTTTGAGGGTTTTAATGACTTGAGTAACTTTGGCTTGGGCATTTTTAATCTGTTGTGCTTCATCCAAAATAATGTGTTCAAACACATATTCACAGTAAATAGCTTCATCACGCAACATTAAAGGATAAGTGGTCACAACCACATCAAACTGGTTAATTTGGTCTAATAATGGTTGGCGTTTATTACCGTGGATCACCACTACATTGAGCGATGGTGCAAACTTGTTGGCTTCTTTTAACCAGTTACCAACTAAACTGGTCGGGCAGACAATTAAACTAGTGCGATGTTCAGTCGCTTCTTGTTTAGCTTTGAGTAGAAATGCCAAAGCTTGAACTGTTTTACCAAGGCCCATGTCATCGGCTAAAATGCCGCCCAGTTGATATTCCTTGAGGAAACACAACCAATCAAAACCCTGTTTTTGGTAATCACGTAATGTCGCATGTAAACCATTGGGTAATTCAACCGGAACAACTCCTTTAAACTCAGCCAGTTTCGTGGCTAAGTTGCGCACTCGCTCGCCATTAAGCAAACGCACATCGCTAGCAGACAAATCATTTAAAATATGTGCACGGTTACGAGGTATTGCAATTACATCACCAGAATGGCGGTTAAATAACTCTTGGATAATGCTGATCAGTGGCTTAATGGTTTTGGCTTTAATTTTAATAAAGCCGCCATTAGGACCAGGTAACAGCAATTCATCGTCATCTGCTGGTTCACCATTTTGTTGTAACCAACGAGCCACTAAAGCCAATAACGGTACACTCTGCCCATCAATGTCGGCACTGAGTGATAACGAAAACCAACCCGACTCATCATCGTCAACCAAGTCGACATCAAGTTGTGCATCAGTAATTTGTAAGTCAAAATCATCATCAAAGTGAATGTCCATGCCCAATGCACTTAACGCATCAAGACCATCACTGGTCAACTCAGACCATTCAAAAATAGACTCAGGTAATAAACCGACACTGACATAATAGGGTTTATGTGAACTGACTAGCACAGGATCGGGCTCAAGTGTCACTAAGCCAATATCGGTTAATGATTGCAGCGCGGCTAATTCATGATCTACCTGTCGATGCACTTGATATTGCACCTGATCCTTTTTAACTAAGCTAATCCGTTCTGGCTTAGTCGAAGCATTAAAAGTAATTTCACCATAACAATGATCGACTCGAATAACCGGTTGCATGATCTGACTGCTGCTGAAAAACTCACGCGTAAAGGTTAAACGTGTAACCAGTTCCGCGGTTATCTCGCAAAAATCAATCTCGCTTGGAACAGGTACCGTTTTAGGTGAAAAATGTTGCAGCATTTTATGGCTAATCGCATCAACTTGAGCCAATGGCACCGGCGGCATATGCTGTAACAAACTGAGTTTTTTCACGGGTAAATCTGTGTCTATTCGGCCTAAATGCAAATAGTCTAGTTCCACATACAAAGGGGGCTCGGTGGCAATAAACTCCCAATTTTCAAGCCCAGGCATGCGCATTTGCATTTGAGTATGTTTTTTATCTATCTCACACCAGATAAACTCTGGGGTAATGGCTTTGGCCCAGGTCAATGGAGTGCGATTTTCTTCCCAAAAACACACTTCGGCGGCAAGCATTTTTGTCAGGGCTAAAAATGAAATTTCACCATCGATATAAATTTTTGAGCCTTGATTGTTAGATGATAATAGCAAGCTAATAATTTGTTTATCTTCAGGATCTATCCACCAAGGCATGCTATAACGAATATCGGCTAATGCCAGCTTACTGCCTTTATTATATTGATCTTTTTTATTTAATTTACTGCGTTTGAATTCGACAAAAATGCCGTGAGGATCATTAGATAACACATAGATAATGCGGTCTTTCTCTTCCTCTTCATCTTCAAATTCTGCTACCGTTTTTTGTTCATCAAGTTGGCGTAACCATTGATGAATACGCTGTTCTTCAACCGGTTTTTTATCCACCAGTGCCAGCATAGCTGCAGCAACGTGTTTACAATTGGTTCTGACCGGACAAGTACAATGAGATCGCATCACAATTTTGTGATTAACGTTGACTAGGGTGATTTCTTGACGATAAGGCTCAGCAGCAGATCCCTCTACATAGGCCTCAATATCATGGTTGTTACTGCTGGCAGTAACTTCGAGTACCCGGCCTTGGATCAAATAGTTTTGCGCTTTTTGAATTTGCGTGGCCGAAAACAGTTTCGCAATCATCTCTAATGAAAGCTTAATGGGAAGATTAAACAGTTTCGCCGACATCAATATACCTAATAAAACCGCAGCAAAATAAACACTGGCTGCTGATAAAAAAGTTAACTTGCCATTCTATGGAAGAAAGCGGGCAATATCTAGGCTTAGCTGGTGTTTCGGACAAAAAACTCGTTCAAACACACTATATTATTGAGATTACGCACTCAGCGTTGCTATCAATACACAGATACAGCAGCAAACCGAACCATCATACGAATTAACCCGTAAAAAAGTTTTACTTATGTTTGCGACAAATTAGCAAAACCAGTGGCAAACTGGTTTTATGCAACCATTGTTATAATACTGTGCCATTAAACGGCAATTGAGACGGGCAATAACCTAGAGGTTTTTAACGGGTAACGTATCGCCAATCAATATGAACCATCAGTATTGGTTATCAGGTTGTGGCGATGAGAAGATGGCCATAGAGTGTGCCTATTGTTGCTAAGGGATAGTACTGAGAAATAGTACTTAGAGATATCCTGAAAGATAGTACTGAGAGATATTACTGAGAGATAGTACTTAGAGATATGGCTGAAAGACATTGGGCTTAGTCCAATGCTACTGGGTTAACACTGTGCTTAAAGGGGTAGGTCAAAGGCTAGTGACCAGACAGTCATGTTGGCGCATTTCTGTATAACCAATACCAGTAAGCGCTAACGCCACGCAGTTTAATCCATTGCCGAGAGTGTAATCTTAATAACAAGTCGCCACAGATAAGCGCTGGCGACTTGTTTATTAAATCAATATTAGAAACGCTCTACCGACCACTGAATCGCCATCAAGCCAATCGCGATAGATCCAAGCTGCATGCCCCAGTTTCGATACCAGTTTGTGTGGCGTAAAAAGATTAACAACGGCAGCACTAGAGCTAGAATCGCCAGTTGGCCAATTTCAACGCCGACATTAAAAGCTAAAATCGCTAATAGTTTTTGATTTTCTGGCAGTCCAAGTTCACCTAATACTCCCGCGAACCCCATACCGTGCAATAAACCAAATGCAAAGGTAATCCAGCCTAATCGCAACACAATCGGCCAAACATTATTTAGTGCGGCAAACAATACCGATAATGCAATACCCAGCTCAACCCAATGGCTACTAAAATTGAGTATCCCTAATGCTGTGGCCGTTAATGTCACAGAATGCGCAAGTGTAAACGCGGTAATAATCCATGCTGTGTCTTTAAATATTTGCTTAGGATTGTCTATCGGATTCCATTTTCTCTGCTCACGCACTAATACGCAGGTTAATAATAACGCCAGCAAAAATAGAACATGGTCAGTGCCCTTCCAAATATGAATAATCCCTTGATACACATATTCAGTAAATGTGTCACTCACCTGACTTTCACCTAAGTTAATCAATATTATGCGGTTATCATTGCTGATCACACGAGCATATTGATGATCGGACGTGATAATTGTCGTGATAGCTTTATGATCGGAGTCGATATTAAAAAAAGCATTATAATTTATCGATAACGGGCCAGAACTATCGCAGGCAGCGTTAAATGAACTAACCAAATACCCTTCACTAAAATGCTGATCAATTTGCTGGATTGGATTAAAACTGAGCGGACAATCTTGTTGCCTACTGATCATTAATGATGCGCGTAAATAATCCATCACCGCCACTTGATGAGCTTGTAACTCTGCCCAAGTAAGTTGGCCATCTTGATTGTCATCAATAGAAACGATTTGGTTGATATCGAAAAGGCGCACTTGCCAAGTCCCGTCAACTTGCCCTTGCTTATCCAAGTTAACAGCCAAATAACTGGTGCTCATTTGATGGGCAAAACTGACATGACTGAACAGCAACAGTAGCAATAATAAACCGCCTTTTATCATCGAAGAAAATCCTGTTAATGCTTTCACTGATTTATCCTTAGCCTGCTAAATTTTCGACAGTAAGATTGCCACTAGCTTGTACTGACTTTTTATCATTTTTAGCTTGACTGAACAATGCCTTAGCTTGCTCTAATAGCATTCTGTCATTAGTTTGACGTGCTACCTGCCAGTTTATTTTAGCCCAGTAAAGTGCTTTTTTGGGCTGTACATCAACCTTTAAGTAATATTGTGCTAAATCGGATGCATGCAAGCTGTCATGTCTTTGCTCGCGCAGTGTCACGCGTTGGGCAAAAGCCCATTGCCATTTTACAGTATTGCCAAGGTATTTTTCCGCTATGGCAAGGCGCAACAGTAATGCATCATCCTGCACAGGATGTTGCTCAATGACGTTAGACAGTTTGTCGTACACGACTTGATGCTGATTAAGTGACAACTGCACATCTGACCATAAGGCTAATAAACTGACTGGCGCATTATCCATGTTCACCTGATCTAAATAGCCTAATGCTGCTTCTGCTAAATCTTGCTTTAATGCCATATCTGCAAGAATTTGCACAAGCCAAGTTTTTTCTGGTTCATTCGCCGGCTGATACAAGCGATACAAACGAGCCAATTCTTGATAGCTTTCGGCCAGTTTGCCATTTTGGCTAGCGACCTCTAGAGCACAGGTAGAAATCAATAAAATATCGGCTTTACCGATTAACGTTAAACACGCTTGTCTTGCTGCGACAATATCTCCCTGTACCAGATGAATATTGGCTTTTAATAACCAACTGTTAACCGCGGTTGACTTTAATTCAATAGCGCGATCTAACGCTTTTAATGCCCGCTCGAATTGATGCTGATGTTGTAATACCCGAGCATATAAGTAGTAGGTTTGCGCATTGGGACTGGCATTAGCCATCTTGGTTTGTAACCAAGCTTTTGCGCGGCCATAACGGTAATCCGCCTCACCAGGATATTGTCCTTGTTCAATAAAATCACTGATGTCATCTAAACTCATCTGTTGATCGGTATCATTAAACACCTTCCAAGTTGCAATAACTTCGTTGTTATCCTTAGGTGTATAGGGCGCCGCAAGGCTATTACCGATTAACAATAAGCATAGGCTGGCAAACATGCCCATATTAACCATAGAGTGTCGGTACTTTATCATTTGTGTTAACCGCCCTGTTGTCACTTGCATAACGCCTCCAAAATGCCATCCTTGGTCATTTATACCCTGTAATGCACCACTAACAGCCTGTTAATAAGATGATTAATCGCTGCAATAGCAGGGTATATTGTCCTATTTATATTGTTACCTGAGCTAATAGCAAACGCACTCTTAGTCGAGTAATAAGTCATCGTAAAAATCAGTCGTTGATACATCGTTGTCAACCACACGGCCATTAACACGCAAAGGTGCTGCTTGGCTTGGTTGTGAAAATGCCTGACGACTTAAGCTTGAAAACATCACTTGCTCAGCATCAATAGTAATGCTTACCAGCGCAGTAACAGGATCATTTACGCCATCGCTCACAGCCAAGGTAAAACTGTCCATGCCAGTGACTTCATTTGCCGGAGTATAGGTAAACTCACCATTTGCCATTAAGCTCAGCGCTCCCAGCGTGGGTTCATTCACTAGCGTAAACGTCAGGGTATCGCCGTCCTTGTCGGTGGCAGCTACTTGATCGGTTACCGCAGTTTCAGTCACAGTAGACAACATCAAACCACTTACCATAGGCGCACTGTTTTTAACCATTGCCATTGGATCATCATCTGAGTTGCACCCAGCTAATAATCCTGCGCTGATCACACTGACTAATACCACTGGCTTAGCCATAGCGTTAATAAGCTGGCGAGTCGCATATTGAATAGAAGTATTCATCTTATGTTCCTTATTTTGAGCCAGAAAGTGGCGTCGCTAAATAGGGGAAGTGATCCATCATCATAGTCGCATCAACCGGTGCGCCATCTGTAAATGGCACAGTACCAACACTGGCATCATCACTAGTACAAAGGCCTAAATCAGTATCTGTTCCATTAACTGGGATCGGGTAACATAAACGTCCCATGACCACGCGCAGGGCAATATCAACGACATCATCACCAGGACGACGACCATTAGGGAAACCAGCTAAATCATCGCCTGCAACACCAAAAGCGGACTGCATATCGCGAGGTTTTGCTGGAATACCGGTATTAAGACGCAACATTTCTGATGGCGTCACCGTTTCAAGTTGGTTAACACCGGCAAAGCCTGTTAGAAATGCAGTAACGAGATCATTACGAGGGAAATTGGTTGGTGCTAATGTCTCAATATTTGTGCCTAAAGTTTGATTAACTGCATCTTTAAACAAAATATTGAGCAATTCAGGTAAGCTTGGGTGGGTAACATAATCAGCAAACTGAGTATCATCTTTAGGCTGTGAAGTCGAAAAGGTGTCTTTGTCTTTTAGGCCAATCACTAACTCGTTCACCAGCGGATTACCTAGACGAGAGACTTGAGTTAATGCCCCACCGTTAACTTCAGTTTTACCTACTTTTGCATTTGGATTTAAAATACGCGCTTGCGGTAAACTGGCGGTAGTCCATGCACCGATAGTGCCGTTCCCTTGAGTGGTTAAACATGTCTTTGGTACTTCAATTGAAATGGCTGTAACATTTTTATCCATTAAGTCATCATTATCGGCTGATTGGGTAATACCACCCGGAAAACCGCCTTGATCACCAGCACCCGGAGCACTATCACCTTCCACTGGTACATAGTTTACTAAGTCAAAAGTTTTGCCTAAGTTAACCACGAAAGGGTCTTTACGTTGACCGACAAACACCTTACCAGGACTGGCACAACCGTCGAGGTTAAATTCGTAAATAAATTGTCCAGCATAGCTTGCATAAGCGCTGCTATCACCGAAACTTTTATTACCAATATAATCCAGAGGTTTATGGAACATCCCGCCAGCAGTATTGCTCAACACTGTTGCACTACCGCTATTTTGTGGTCCTTTAACAAGTGTTAACTGATACGACTCGCTAAAGTTTGCCGCACTTTGATCTGCTGCTGTAATGCCACCAATATTTTTAAGCGGGACTGACACATTGCGTTGATTTCCAGCTGGACCAACCGTTAACGCAATACCTTGATTATTATTGGCAAGCTCATTGGTAAAGTTAAATTGAAAGGTTAAATCTTCTACTGCATCACCGTCGTTATCGATATGAATGCTGTATACCGCAGCAGGATCCATCGCATAATAGTTAGGTCCGCCGTAGGCGTCTTGCAATGGAATATAGTTAGCGATAAGGGTAACGTAATCTTCACGCCCTGCTTCATAACTGTTAAATGCATAAAAATCGGTAGAATCTAATGTCGGAAAACGCGTGATATTCGGTGCTTCTCGGTGACTTGAGGCAAATGCATTAGCGCCTAACAAAGTGCTGCATACCATACTGGCGATTAGGGATATTTTTAGTACTTTCATGACCATTTCCTTGTTGTGTAGTAGAGTCATGTAAGTAAACGGCTCAGGTTCCATTTTGGATGCAGAATTTAGCCATTATTGTTGCATTAATTTTAAAACAAAAATAAATCAACACTAAGATACTGAATTATAAAGATTATAAACCTGTGCTTAATTTGAATTATTTTTGATGATTTTTGAATATTTGTTGATAATCATCTGAAACCTTATCGATTTTGCATCAATACTAAAGCTTGATACTCAGTAAACCTGAGTACATTCACCCCGTCACGGTTCGTCATGATCAATTCCTGCTAGAGTGATAATTTAGTTATAATTTCGCGATAATAAAATCTTTCCCCATAAAAAAACGGCCAAGGATATCTCCTTTGGCCGTCTCGATTTATGCTTCAGCTTATTGTTGCGTGAATAAGCATTTACACATCATTGTTATCCCGCATTCACAGACCCATTAATGGATTATAAAATTGCCAGCTCTGCGGTATACAACACTTCAGTAGGCATGCCATTCGGTGAACCGTTTAAAGGCTCTAAACTGACCGCCAAAGCAACAATATCGACATCATCAAACTGACTATTTTTCGCTAAACTCAGCTTACCCGATTTAGGTAACAAGCCCAATGAGATGGGGTTTTCAACACCTTTCGCCACCATCCACAACTCATAATCTTTGTTCGGTAAAGGTTTTAGGTTACTGGTAGAGCGAACTTCAATAGTATTGGCCGTGACTTCAATAAGCCATAATGCTTTAGCTTGCGCACTTTGCACAACGGCAACTTGTTGCGGCGCCGCGACGGGCACAGGTTGGTTATTCACCAGGATGACCGCCATAATAATGGCTGCGGCTGTTGCCATGGAGGCCAGGCCTTTCCAGACGCGATGGCGAGTTGTTAAAGGCACGACATTGGGTGTCTCTGGTGCTGGAGTGTGGCTCAAATTGTCAACAAAACCCAGCGTATGACGAATATTTTGCCACACATTATCATCAGGCTTTACCGGAGGTAATAACTGGTTCATACCATGCAAATGTTGCTCCCATAACCAAGTGCTTTCACGCAGGCTAGGTATTTGCATCATTAATTTTTGAAACCGACGTCTAGCTTGGCCACGCAATGTGCCCAGCACATATTCTGCAGCCAAGGCATCTTTCAATTGAGGATCATGATAATTCATAACGATAAACACCTCTGTAATTGCTGTAAACCACGGCGGATCCAACTCTTAATCGTGCCCAAAGGTAAGTCTAGGTGCCCAACCACTTCATGATGCGATAAACCATTGTAGTACGCTAAATGAATCGCTTGTTTTTGCTGCGGTTCAAGCTCGCTCATGCATTGATCGAGTTGATTTTTATGCACTTGCGGACCGTCGTCATTGCTGGGCTCATCAAAAATCGCTTCTTGGCCCTCTTCAAGCGGATCTTCTTTTCTGACTTTTTGATAACGCAGCATGTCTAATGCTCGGTAACGCACTATGCTGATCATCCAAGTGAGTACCGATCCTTTGCCATGTTGATATTCGGTCGCGTTATGCCAAATTTTTACGTAGGCTTCTTGCAGCACCTCTTCAGCCAGCTCCCGTCGACCGAGCATTTTCAAACTAACCGCAAATAATTGACTGCTAGTCGACTGGTATAAATCAGCAAAAGCTTGTTTATCTCCATCCGCACTGGCACTCAATAAGTTAAGTAATGTGTCTTGATCCATAATATGCCACGCTTCCCGGTAATGATTCGATGTCGTTAATACGGGCTGTTACTGCATATATAGAATAAAAAAAGCCCTTCAGAGTGTATACGTTACAGCCTGCTAATTGGATGCAAGTTTGATAAAAAAACGCTCAGAGCCCTTTAACATACAGATCCTATGATTGAGAAAATTGATGAAGTAGAAGAGTTATACTCCAGAAAAGTGATGCAAACAGGGAACCACTATCCCTGCAGCAAGTACTCTTCAGCTTTTTCGATACTGCGCGGTTTACCCACCAGCATTAAAATATCATTACGCCTTAACACCCACTCTGGTGGCGGAGGATTAATCTCCTCCCCTTTACGACGCACAGCTCTAAGTTCAACGTCTAATGCTTGCCATGGAATATCAGCAACGGTTTTCCCCACAGCACTGGCTCTTGACGCCAGTGATACTGCATGGAGTAAATCCAGAGTGAAATCAGTTTCGGTGCCCGAGAAAAAACCGTGTAAATATTGGTAATGGTTACGTCGCTCTGATTCTAAACGCTTAATAATACGCGCTAATGGTACTCCACATTTAAACAAGACTTGCGAAACCAGCATCAAACTGCCTTCAAGGGATTCAGGAATCACTTGGGTTGCGCCGGCTTCTTTAAGCTCATGCAAGTTAGCATCATCGCGAGTACGCACGAGTATTTTTACATCAGGAGCAAGCTTGCGTGCTACGGCTAAACACTCTTCAGACTGGCGTGGCTCACAAAATGTCACCACCACTAAACTGGCATCACGGATGCCCATCTTCTTTAACAGTGCCA
This sequence comes from Shewanella sp. SR43-4, assembly GCF_014163845.1. Taxonomy (NCBI): domain Bacteria; kingdom Pseudomonadati; phylum Pseudomonadota; class Gammaproteobacteria; order Alteromonadales; family Shewanellaceae; genus Shewanella; species Shewanella sp. SR43-4. The sequence continues at coordinate 71,851 of NZ_JACJEB010000020.1, forward strand.
TTCTGCAAGCATCACCAAAATGAATGTTCTCGCCCGCCGCTCTGGCCTCTGACACGCGGGTGGGGTCTAAATCGAGTACCATGTATGGCACGGCTTCTTTTTTCAAAAAGCGCGCTATTGTTTGCCCAACTCGGCCATAACCTAAAATAAGCACCACGTCACTTTCATCAGAATGAGGTAAAACAACCTCAATAGGCTCAGATTTAGCTGCTAACTTGTTACCGCTAACCTTTTTAGCGATATCAAGGCTATGGCGGATCAACCAAGGTGCCATAGACATAGAGATCACTGCCACAGCAACTAATACTGTGCTGACTTCGTTATTGAGCAATTGATAATTCACCGCCAATGCCAATAACACAAAACTAAATTCACCAACTTGACCTAAACTGATTGCCGTACTGAGTGATACCTTAGTATTTTCGCCTACAAGCTTGAGTAAACCATGCACGATCAAAATTTTAGTCAGTACCACTGCGACTAAAATTAACAGCACTTGCCACCAATATTGCATCACCAGATTGAAATCCAGTAGCATGCCGATTGAGATAAAAAACAGGCCCATTAATAAATCACGAAACGGCCTAATATCAGCCTCTAACTGACGTCGATACTGACTTTCGCCCAGTAGCATACCAGCAATAAACGCCCCTAATGCCATTGACAGTCCAAGCCATTGAGTAAACGCGCCCGTCACTAAGGCCACAACCAAGGTCGATAATACAAATAACTCATTTGAGCGTGAGCGAGCCACTTCATCGAAAATACGCGGCAGTATCCACTTACCAAATGACATTAAGCCGACAAAAGCCAAAATACCAGTGAGTAATTCCCACATAATACTGTTGAAGCTCATTTCCACATCGCCTTTGGCTAACAGTGGCATTAAAATCAATAACGGCACTACGGCTAAGTCTTGAAATAACAACACACTGACGGATAATTCGCCGTGCCTGCGCCTTAACCAGTTTTGTTCGTTTAGCAACTTTAATACAATGGCCGTTGACGACAAGGCAATGGCTGAACCAATCACTATTGCGGCCACTAAATCCTGGCCAACCAACATGGCGATACCGCCAGCCACAAAAGCCGTTATCAACATTTGGGCGCTGCCCAAGCCAAACACTGTGCGACGCATGGCCCACAATCTAGGCACAGAAAACTCCAGCCCTAAAGTGAACATCAATAGCACGACACCTAACTCAGCCACAGACTGCATTTGTAACTGGGTAAACCAATGGAAACCACTGGGACCGCTGACCACCCCAGTGAGTAGATAAGCTAAAATGGCAGGTAAGCCAAGACGGCGTAATAATGCAATCGCCACAATCGCAATCACAAGCATCGACAAAATATGGATAAAAATGCTGTGTTCCATTATGGCTTTGGCTCCTCGTCAAAAAAGTGTCGAAAGGGAAATAAAACGTTTTCTAAATACTACAGTAAAACAACAAGCAACTAATAACTATAGAAAAATTTTCATAGGCACGCTTTTTGCTAATAAATTGACAATTAGTTGTAACGTACTGGAGTAAATACTATGGATTTCGCGCTAGCAACAGAGTTCTATCCTGATGATTACTGGTACCGTTCAGACGCTTACTTAAATCGAGAGTCTGATCTAGACCTTGTTCAAGTAATTCAACAACTACATGGAAGTTTAGATCCTCGGACAGTTTTTGCCTGTTTTGGCAAAGTCCTAGGACAACATTTGCCGATTAAAGGACTGCAGTTGACCCTAGATAAACAAAAATTTGTTTGGGGACGTCATTACGGTATTGAATTAAAACATACTATTAACGATAACAATGACAGCTTTGCTATCACTTATCAGTTGTCTGTGCCACTCAACTCGGCGCAGAAGAAATTATTACAACGGCTTGAAAACATGCTCATTCAACCGTTTAATAATGCATTAAAATATCAAGCAATGTCTAATCAAGCCATGTTTGATGCGCTAACTAACTTAGGCAATCGATATTATTATCGTCAAGCTCTTGATATTGCATTAGCCCGAGCGAATCGCAAACAAGGTCAGGTATCATTAGTGATATTAGATTTGGATAAGTTTAAACAACTCAATGACGTACATGGCCATAAAGCCGGTGATTACGTTTTAGTAGGGTTTGCAGCATTAATTAGTGAAGCGATCCGTAATACGGACCAAGCTTTCAGAATTGGTGGTGATGAGTTTGTGATTATTACTCAAGGAAATGCAGATGCAGCGGCAATTATTTGCCAACGTATTATTGATATGATGCCAAAACATTCTGAACTGACCGAATATAATATTCAATGCAGTTTAGGCATTGCGCAATCATTACCACAGCAACAAGCAGAAAACTTATATGAGCGAGCGGATAAAGCCATGTATGCAGCAAAAGCAGCCGGACGTAATTGTTTTCGGGTCTGTGAAAACAGCATAATATAACGCCGCAAATGCGTAATACAGTACACAACTAATTAACCAAAAAAGACCTTAACAGGTCTTTTTTGCCATGGCCTACGCTATCGTGATTACATTCCGCGAAGCTGAATACGCCTTAAAAATTCAGTCATCACCCTGTCGTAAACTAAATCCCCTAAAAACAAATCTTCTACGCCATGGTCAATACTCGGATTGTCATTCACTTCAATGACATAAGCCTTACCGTCAATTTCTTTTAAATCGACACCATACAAACCTGCACCAATTAAGTTTGATGCTTTAACCGCCGCATCAACAATATTTTGCGGCACCATTTTTAAATCGATACAGTCAAAATCACCACTACTGACACGGCCGCTTTGATGATGTTGATAAATCTGCCAGTGACCACGACTCATAAAGTAACGACAGGCATAAATAGGTTGGCTATTTAGCACGCCAATGCGCCAATCATAATCGGTAGGCATAAACGCTTGCGCTAAAATTAACGCACTGTGCTCAAAGATAATCGCAGCTTGTTCAAGTAAGGTTTCACGGTTGTTCACCTTAACAACCCCAAGGGAAAATGCCCCATCGGGTACTTTAAGTACAATCGGTAATCCTATGGTATTAATCACATTATCGGCCCAGTTTTTATCCGAGGCTTTAAAGATGACACTTTTAGGCACTGGCACTTTATGTTTGTTTAATAGCTCGGTCAAAAACACCTTGTTAGTGCACTTCATAATGGATTCAGGGTCATCCATTACCACCAAGCCAAGTTGCTCTGCCGCTTTCGCAAATCGATAAGTAAAGTTGCTGATATTAGTGGTAGAGCGAATAAACAAGCCATCAAACTCACTTAACCGCGCCAAATCGTGAGAACCAATTTGGACTAAATCCATGCCGATACGATTAGCCGACTTAGTAAATAACTTCAGCGCCGCTTTATCTGATGGTGGCATTTTCTCATGCTCATTCACCAGCATGGCAATTTCATATCGATAGCGTTTCGATGGTTTAGGTAAACGCCATACTTTTTGTGAAAACACCTCTAAATACTTAGCAAATAAATCTTGTTCTGATTCGGTTAAGTCTTGAAAAGCCGCAGGTTCAATGGAGCCAACCTGCCACTTTCCTGACATTTTTAACAAACTCACTTGCAATACCGGCACGGTAAAACGTTCAAAAATTTTGCGAGCAAGCTTGTCAAGCGACGGATTATCACAATAGCCAAAATACAGCTTCATGGATATTTCAGTCACAGTATCAGGCAGCTTATCTAAACCAGCTTGAGGTAAACTAAAAAAACGGTCCTGAGATAAATCATTAATGGTCATCACGCGCGGGATCACCCGGTGACCGCGTGCTTCAGCCATTAACGAACAGTAATAACCAGTGCTTAAATAATCATAACTGCGACACAAGTTAATCACTTGCATGGCACTTTGCTCGGAAAACGCCCCCATTTCTAAATAATCATGCACTGTGACCATATGGTCACTGGGTAAATAGGGACGCCAATCATTAACATCGTCGGTGACAATTAAAAAATGAGCCATAAATATCGATTGCCTCTTGTGCGGTTTAGCGCGTAAATTAAGTCACTATCATGTTTGCCAACTCGAGCCAACTCATGCTGCTTCGTCAAGCTATTCCCAGCGATTTATCCCAGCTTAACCAAATCGAATCCAATGCCTTTAGTGGTGATAAAATCAGCTCTCGGCAGATGAAACGCTTTATAAACTCGCCACTGGACAGCTTATTAGTCGCCGACATAGACGGCACCCTTGCAGGTTATGCATTGGTGCTATTTCATCGTGGCACACGTCTAGCAAGGCTATACTCTATTGCTGTTGCGAGCGAGTTTAGAGGTCGCAACATTGCCTTTGAACTGGTCACACAATGTGAACATACCGTGGTCGAGCGCGGCTTCATTACATTACGCCTAGAAGTGCGAAACGACAACATCGCGGCCAAAAATCTTTATTTAAAAATGGGTTATAAAGTACTCAAAACATTAGTGCATTATTACGACGATTTAGCTGATGGCGTGCGCATGCACAAACGCTTAGACCCGCCAGGGCCAAGCAAAGTCATCAAGATGCCCTTATATGTGCAAACCACCCCCTTTACGTGTGGCGCCGCTTGCTTAATGATGGCCATGAGTGCGGTAAAAACGCACTATAATCCGAGCCGAGTTGATGAGTTGAGTATTTGGCGCGAAGCCACCACTATTTTTATGACCAGCGGTCATGGTGGTTGCAGTGTGCATGGTTTGGCTTTAGCAGCCATAAAGCGCGGATTACAGATTGAGATGTACAGCCAGTCAACGTCAGTCCCCTTTATTGATAGCGTTCGTGACAGCAACAAAAAAGCCGTCATTACCATAGTGCATGACGACTTTTGTCAGCAATTAGCCTCACAAGGAATTCAGATCCACAATGCATCACCCAGTCTGACTCAACTTCGACATTGGATTGACAGCGGTTATGCTGTGTTATTGATGATCAGCACCTATCGATTTAATGGCGAGAAAGGCCCGCATTGGGTGGTATTAAGTGGTTACAATGAACAGTTTATGTTTATTCACGATCCGTTTGTTGAAGCACAGAAAGATGCGATTAATGCGGCGTATGTACCGATTAGCCAATCGGAGCTGGCACAGGTGATGCAGTATGGGAAGCAGAAACAGGTGTCTTGTTTAGTGGTGAAGTCATCTTTGGCTTAAGATGGTTAAGCTTTTTATGGCCTGCAACCACAACTGGCTTTGCAAACTGCGTTTGAATTGAGATCGCAAGGTTCCACCCTGCACGGGCCAAAAGGGGATCAACAGCAATCCCCTCTTGGATCACCCATGCCGTTCCGGCAACATTTTCGCTTTTTAACCAAACAACAGCAGCGAAAAAATTGCGACGGAAATTAATCCAGCTTCTGACCTCGTATTTAGCCATCTTCGGCCCATCTTACAATAAAGAGTGAAAATGCTAACGCTTCCGATGGGGCGTCCCTTCCCCTCGAAAGCTAGCTCGCCATCCTTGGCTAGCTCACGTATTCTTTTGTAAGGAGTCTTCAACGGCCTCAAGTTCAGAGTTGAATTTAGGCATTATCATAAAAAACTAACTCGTTTTTGGACAGAAACGAGCTAGGTTTCCAAATCTAATTCGTAAGTTTAGGATTAAAATTTCTATGGATTAACGCCCGGCTCACCGAGCAAATTTTTGATGGCGGCTTTTGTGCGTATTTTTGCACAAAAGGTGACAGCGGAAAATTGTCAGGTGCAGCCGTTTGTTAGGCTTTTTGTATTATTAAGTACGTGTGCAGTTCAGGGTATTGGTCGTACTCAAGATGCCTACAAACACAACCTAGATTAACTAACAGGTTAATAAACCCATTTACGCCTAGAGTCGAGTAATATACCTCCGGCCCCATAGAACTATCTTTATGATCACCTTGCTCATCTGTTCCTCCGAAAGAGAAAATTAGCACCCCATCTTTATTAAGACAAGAAACTAGCTTTTGAAAAACGATAGCTTGCTGCTGAAGTGGAATATGCCAAATACTGTCCCAAGCAGAAATGAAATCATATTTAGCTGGAATTACCCAATCACATATATCTTGGTGATGAAACAAAACCGCAGGGTGGCGTTTTTTTGCTAAATTTAGCATTTTCTCGGAAATATCGACGCCTTCAACTGCAAAGCCTTCACTTTGAAAAAGATCGATAAACCGTCCAGTAGAACCGCAGCCAACATCAAGAGCTTTGCCTTTATTTTTTACGAATTTTAAGGCTCGTTTGTGCTGCTCAATACCATTGCTTCTATTGAAGCCTTCGCGCTCCCATAGATCAGTGATTTTATCGTATGCTTTACCAATGTCTTGAGGTTTCATAATTAAGCCTTACGCCGAAAGCATGTGCGCGTAAGCGTCGCATGGCTTGACTTGTTAGGTTTTATTTTACACTTATCTGGTTTATTTTTAAGGCTTCTTTAAACAATGTACAAATAGCCTCAAAATCCTGAGGTTTTAAATAATCCTTAGCTATGTATGCGTGACCATCGTAGCCATACTTTATAATTAAATTATTAGGAATACCGTGCCGACCTTCTGCAAAGTACACCTCTCTAATCTGGGAGAATTTAAGCTCTATCACTTTTAAGGAGTCGCCCAGCTCAGGAAAGGTTATTGATTTATCATTAATAGTGATTACACGTTTCTGACCCCGTAACTTAAAGTAGGTTTTAAAAGAAAACTGAGCTAACCACGAAAATAGGAATATAAATACAGCATAAAGAGAATACCCAAGTACCGACCAAAAAGTGACATTAACGGTAGGTAGCCCAAAGGTATATAAAATATAGCCGATCAAAGAAATAGAAAATACTCCAAAGAATAAATTCTGATTATTTCCGATATAGTAATACTGACTGATGCTCATAAAAACCTAACGGGCTAAGTAGCGCTTGCTAAAATTGTGGAACGAAGTGGAACCGAGCAAGCGTTACGTGTCCCTGTTTATTTTCTTGATACTCATTGAGCCTCCTCCCTAGCAAGCCACATCAGCGGTATGCTTAAGGTGACTAAACCAACAGGAGAAAGCTCAATGAGATTTTATAATATCTCACATCCATACTACTGTGGTATCGATTTACATGCACGCTTACTTTATGTCTGCATCATTGATTCTAAAGGTGAAGTTGTTGTTCATAAAAAGATAGGTGCCAGCAAAGATGACTTATTACTCATACTAGAACCCTATATCGGCAATGTGATTGTCAGCGTTGAGTGCATGCATTGCTGGTATTGGGTGTCAGACTGGTGTGCTGAACTGGGCATTGATTTCATCTTAGGCCATGCGCTGTATATGAAGGCCATTCACGGCGGTAAAACCAAAAATGATAGAGTCGATTCCTTTAAAATTGCCTCATTACTGCGTGGTGGTAACTTTCGGATAGCTTATGATTATCCAAGTGAAATGCGCGCTGCCCGTGACCTATTACGTCGACGAATGAAAATTGTTCGTCACGGTGCCATGCTCAAAGGTCATGTGGTTAACACCAACAGCCAATACAACTTGCCTGCAACTGAGTTAAATCTTAAAAACATTTCAGCAAGACAAAAACTTCGTGAGCAGTATCAAGACCCTATCGTGCAGCGCAACATTGATTTAGATATGGCGCTACTTGATTGCTATGCCAAAGAACTCGC
>NZ_JACJEB010000021.1:0-70099 GCF_014163845.1 Shewanella sp. SR43-4
CGTCAAGACAGAGCCAGTACCATACACATGATTAGTGCTTATGCTTCATCAAACAAATTAGTACTTGGCCAACTTAAAACAGAACAAAAAAGCAATGAGATAACTGCCATTCCTGAGTTGATAAATATGTTAGATATCAAAGGGGCTTTAGTGACTATCGATGCTATGGCTTGTCAAACAAAAATAGCCAAAACCATTGTGGAACAGGGCGGTGACTATCTGCTAGCGGTTAAAAGTAACCAGGGGAAATTACGCGAAGCGATAGTAAAAGCCTTCTCTTTCCAGCGCTCCAGCAATACGGACAAATCCACAATTGAACAGGGTCATGGGCGTACAGAGTGTCGCCAGTGCTATGTTATTGACAGTACAAACTTAGTCGGTGACTTTTCAAAATGAAAAGGGTTAAAAAATATCGTTATGGTTGAAAATTGTCGCCTTGAGAAAGGAAAACCAATCGAGCTTGAGTACCGTTATTACATCAGCTCTAAGGGGCTAAGTGCCGAACAAGCAGCGATAGCCGTTCGAGAGCATTTGGGTATCGAATCAATGCATTGGGTGCTTGATGTCAGTATGAGTGAGGATGCATGTCAAATCTACAACGCTCACGGGGCCGAAAATCTGTCATGCCTGCGTCATATGAGTTTGAATATGTTACGAGCCGAGTCGACCAAGATAAGCATTGTTGGAAAACAAAAGCGATGCATGATGAATCCATCGATGCTTGAAGCAGTATTAAAGGCTGGATTTAGTAGCTCGGTCAAAATTAAGCACTCATGCGGTAGCCCTGACTTAATGATAAGCCACTTTCAAGGAGCTTTCTAACGGCGTTTGGCATCCAATTTGCGGTCAAAACTGCTTCTTGCCTGCTAGTTTTTATAAGTTTACTTCTTGATTAAAGCCGAAAGAACGATTTCAAAAAAATTGTGTGAAGCATGATTATCTGCTCATCATTAATCTATCAACTTTTAACTTTAATATTTTAACCTCTTGCTCGAGGTCATCCCTTTCTGCTTGATAGAAAGCAATACTTTGTAAAGCTTTGTCACGCTGCCTTGTCATATCCTTTAGTTGATTTCGTAAGTACCTATTGTCATCTCTTAAAGATCTGTGCTTATTCGTTTCGAGAAATTTATTATGGCTATACCCCTCTTTAATCAGTTTATTATGTGTCTCAATGGCTTCTCGAATGTGCGCATTCCAAGGGCTATTTAGCGCCATATTACTTTTTAGACCAGCACCACTCCATATTTCCTTATACGTCCATGTAACCTCAGGCTTAGCTTTATGCAGTAGCTCTACCTGTTGCCATAACGCTTTAGTATTATTATGTTTTGTTTCTTCTCTGTTCTTAAGTAGGCCGTTGTGATTACCACGTGACAAAGATTTAGACATTAGTGACCTCAGCTTTATCTAGCTGTTCAATCAGCTTGTTAATTTCAATGTTCCTAGAGTTTAAATAGGATGTCTTAGGCAAACTTGATTTAAAAAATGTTAACAATCTCTCATTTTCACGTTTACGCCACAATAGGGTTCTGCGCATACCATCCGCTGATATTACTGAATTATTACAATCAGCGGGCCTGCAAGCCGTTTTATCACCACCACAAAGAGCCTTTTGTGGTCTATACATACATAGACCATCATCCGTTTGCTCAATAAGAGCTTTTTTAGGAAGACTTTGCAGAAAAATTTCACGCTCAGCCTTAGTCATCCCTTTAAACTCTTTTCTAAGTTGCTTTACCTCATCGGCACCGCCACCAATTATAGGTATTTGATTCGAATAAAGTTCTGCATATAGTTCTTCAGAAAGTATAAATTTTTCTTGTTGTAACTCAATATAAATGTTTGGGTCACCGTATATTTTAGTCATTTCGGGGTCATAGTGTTTGAGTTGATCTTGGATGGCTTTGATTCCCAAGCCTTGTCGAGTCATAATTCTAGCGAATTTTTTTCTAAACTGGTGGCTTGCTATGTACCAGACCTCATTATTATATGTAATGTTATTGTGATTGAGGTATTGACGTAACATAGTATTCATACTCATATTCGATACTGGATATGGACTTCGATTAGCCTTTTGAACAAATAAATAGTCCTTATTTGAGGTGTAACGGTTACTCAAGCCTAGTTTTAATTTATCCATTATTTGTTTAATAAAAGGCAATGTTTGCCATTTATATTTTGTCGGCTCTGCTTCTAGTTTCGTTGTTTGTGAAATAACAAAACTAATAACCTGTTCGTATCCATTGTAGTTCAAAGTTTCAGATTTGAAATTGTGTTCATTCCTGATACGCAAAATCTCATGGATTCTCATGCCGGTAAACAATGCAATGAGAATGTAACCAGCTGACATCAATCTGTTTTGAAAAAAATTTATTTCATGATGGTTTGTAAACCCGAAATCGGAATATGGAAATGTTTTTTTAACAGTAGGCTCGTAGTATACGGTACCGTCATCTCTGTATTTCTTTTTGTATTTTCTAATAGATATAAATTTTTCTCTTGCTAGGTTCACTTCATGTAATATTTTGTAAGTTTCAATATCTCTGATAGCAGCATGATAGAGTTTTTTGGCTACAGAATCAGGCATTTCAGATGTAGTTCTTTCTTGTCGACCAATTACCTTATTTGCATTAATTCTAGCCCATTCAGATTCAGACATACCTTCTAGCAAGTGAACCGTCAAACCGTCTCTCATCTTGTGAGATTGCTTTTGTAAATGGCCAAACCCACGAACTCGACTCAATAAAGTTCTGTTTGTTATTTCAAGGCCATTTTTATGAGTTTCATTCAGAATTTCACTTTGAATACATGAGGCATCAAATTCAGTAATATCTGATAATTTTAAAATTTTATTATCATACATATATGAAAGTATACGTTTTAACCCATGAGTGAGTAATTTTGTCAATGTTGATGTTTTGGGGTTGGAGGGGAGGGGGTTAAAGATTAATTGCTCTATAAAATCCTTTGCAACAGCAAGATATTGTTCATTATGTTGACTACATACGTTTGTTCCATCGTTAAATACTAACTTTTCAAAATTAAATGTCACATCACATTTCTTTAATTTTGGGTTCTCGTAACTAAAGTCCCACTTATTATCAGAATATTTAGAGTGTTTTGAAATCTGCTTATTTTTTATATCTGGTGCTGCATTTCTCTCTTGATTCGATATGTTTATCATGGACTTAACCTATATTGTTAATCGACCATTCAGGAACAGGGTTGTGGATTGCATCGCTGCGAATCATTTCAACAATAGATTTATCATATTTAGGGAGTATATATGTATCCCACATATACTGTTTCTCCTGAGTAGCTAAATTAAATTCATCTTGTTTAATTTCACCTAATGCTAAAAGGGTTTGGTGATAGTTTAAATAACTGAAATATTTTTTTATATCAAGCTGTGTAATAACAAGATTTTGACAACCAAGACAAGTCTCTGTCGCTGAGCTACAATATACTCCTACAGATTGATTCTTTTGAGGCGAGTTTAAAGGATCTTTACAATGATTTAATAGATTCTCTTGAGGTTTATCGATTTCAGTTGGTAATCGAGAGAATGGGTCATCATTATCGCCTTCCAATCCAAGTAACATAGCTTCTAGATGGAGTCCTCTTCGAGCCTTAAATATGGGGTCGTTAAGCTTTCTCAAGTAATCTGATGTAGTTTTTAACCTAGTATGCGCTAAGAGTGCTTGTAAGTATGTTAAATCCTCTGTACGAAGGTATTCTTGCCAAGCCATTGTAGGTCGAAATAAACTTGCTTGTAACGTAATGGGCTTGTTATCACTGGGGCGTTTTAGGTTAAGCTGCACTCCAAAATCGTAAATAGCTTGCTGAAATCTTCTTACTGTTATTACTCTGGGAACTTGATCAGAGCTAGCATTACTAATCCATAACGCTTGTTGTCCTTTAGGTCTATACGATTCAGTGATTTTTATTACTCGTTGAATTATTCTAATCGGCCAACTATCACTTCCTTTTATTAATGGGATTGTTTTATCCTTTTTGTTGGAACGGTACTTCTCCCACCGAATAAACATTCTATTAGAATCCAGAGGGTCTACTTCAAGGCAGTCTAATGTAAGTCTAGAGATAGTGCTTGGATTTAATCCAGTTCGAATAAGTAACATTAGGTAATAAGGGGTTAAATCTGATGCAGAGACCCAAAGCTTAAGGTTGTTCTCATTATAGAATGCGGTTAACCAACCTGGTTGTCGGTGTCTGAAACCATGATAAAACAATGGGTACTTTTTAAGGGTATCGGCATCACTTAAAACCTGACATTGCATAATATTTTCCCAGTACCAAACCAGGTAATCAGTCTTTTGCCAAGGTGAATTATACTTAATTGGAGACGGTTTTCCTGCAAAATTATTTATGTAATAGTCAGTATCACTGACACTTTTATAGAATTTTTTTAGTGCTTTGGCGTAATAAGTTGTTCCATTAGATATCCCTTTCAAAAAAGATTGACCTCTAGGTATTTTATAGAGACTTTCGATATTTAATTTTTCACAGTGCAGTTCATTTACCCAAAACCAAATACAATAATCTTTGCTTGCCCATACGGAACGCTTTTTTTTATTTGTGATAACGGGTGCAACATCAGTAATAGGAGGTTCCTTTCCTAGCCATTGTGGTTTATATGTTGATTCAAGACGCTTCGATGTGATAATTAGTGATTGTTGTACAGCTGTTGATATTTCCCTTATTTCTTCCATATCGTATCCTTCATTACTTGAAGATAACCCACTACTTTTGGGGAACATATTTTCCGGAATTATAAATGTTGGAGAAATCGATTTATGCTTTTGCCATTGTTTAAAAATACTGCTTATACAACGGAACAGACTTCCTGCTGTAGAGTATTTTAGGCCGGATTCGTTCTTTAGCCAAAGGCAAAAATTTATGAGGACCGTGCCATCAAGATCCGAAGGAGATGTAATATCCTGCAAGGAGGCAAATTGGAGGAACATTCGAAATTTCTCTTTAACAGATATGCGTGTCAAATGCCCTTGAGAGTGTCTATTTTTGTACATAGCCCATGAAAAAAGACTGATAATTTTTTTAGAGCCCAATTCGCACTCATTGTTAAGATTATAGGTATGTGGGTGACCGGTGTTTTTGCACTTTATGGTAAATTTTAAATCACGATATGCTCGAGCTTCATCAGCAGTGATTTTAGTAATTTGTACGTACTTAATTGTCACTAATAGAATCCTCTGTCACTATATCAATTTGACGTTGAAAAGCATTATATGAGCCAGAATAAGCTATTAAGGTGGCTATATGCACGTAGTATGTTCTAGTTGTTTCTTCACTTGCATGGCCAAGTAGTTTACTAAGACCAGTTAGATCGTGGTTAAGTAAATAATGATATGTCCCAAAAGTGTGTCTTAAAAGATGCGGGTGAGCTTTAACTCCAATGTGCTTACTGGTTTTTCTAAATAGTTTTTGAACCCAGTTAATGCTTAATGGTTGTCCATCTAGGGTGATAAATAATGTAAGGCAATCTTTCGGATCTATGTGTGTAATAGCATCGATTTTTTTTTCTCTGTCTATGTCTACATACTCCCAAATTTGGTAAAGTAAATCATTAGGTATTAATATCACTCTTGCCTTTCCGCCTTTTCCAATAACTCTAGCTGGCGTAAATTTCCCTCGACTATTAACTTCTGGCAGATCACGAAGAGGAAAGTTACAGGCTTCAGATACTCTTAATCCTGTCTGGAGCATAAATGATGTCAACAATACATTTCTTTTTTTCACTAGCGCATTTCTTTTGCCTGAGATCTTTCCGACTGAAGAGACAAATCTTAAGGCATCCTCTAATAGCATGAACTTTATAGGTTCTGAAACAGCTTGAGAGTGATGCCCTTTAGATTGATATCGCTGACTCAAAGATAGTTTTAAACCTTGTATTTCCTGTGGATTAAGGTAAGGGGACAATCCCTTTTCATATGACCAAATAAGATAGCGGTAAGCACCAGCTACTCTAGAATTAATTGTATTCCAAGAGAGTCTTTCTCCATTATTTTTTGTGTATTCACACAATGCATCAATGTAAAAGTCGAATGTATCGTCTGTTATTGAACCAATGTTATTCAAGGATGAATTAGCCCAAAGCAGAAATTCTTTAAGATGCTCAGCGTTTGTTTGTAAGCTCTTGGGCTTATTTTTTAAAGCTAATTGTCTCAGATACTGATTTACTTCGACACATGGTGAAGTGTCATTATTGAACATCTGTGGAATGTCACCCTTCAATCTTGCCAATTTTGAACGTTTTGACGTTGTGAAATTACAGTACACAATGTTCATTTTATAATCTCTTTTTTACCATGTGTATCAGTAGACTAGCCAAAGACATACTGATTTTAACTGAATTAGATATAGTAGCTAATTTACCGTTGTGTTACTTAATTCACTTCAATTGTATAGCATAGAAATCTTCATAAGTTAAATAAATATAGTTTATATATGGTCATTACTACAAGTTAGATAGAGTGAGGAATTGTAAAATTTAAACGTATATGCACATCAAATGTAGGTACTACTAACGCGGCAAACCAATAATAAACACTTTACTAGCCAGCTCATTTGCCAAAGTCGATTTAGGCATAGCGGCTTGTGGCTTAGTGGTTTGTGGCGCTATCGATACTTCAGTCAGCTTAGATGTCATTAATTACAGTCGCATTGGGTTATATAAATTAAAGGTTATAGAGACAGTAAACGATTATACCGAAATGCTTGCCAAGGTGTTATCGAGCTTGCTAATGGGAGCCATGAGGCAATTAACCACTCTATTCGCCTCATGTTGTGAGGTGAATAGATTGCTATTTGCCTCATGTTGTAAGTAGAATAGCTGGGTATGTGCATCAATACAGTATTTTAGTCAGCTAAACAGGAGTTACTATGTGGATTTGGCAACAGCAAGAATGGCCAGAGTTTGTATGGGATAATGCTCGTATAAGTGCACTATTGAGGCAAATTCAATTTAATCAGGGTTTGCTGCTGGGTAAAATGGGTTCTGAATCCGCGAGTCAATGGACACTCGATACCATGCTGGCCAATATCGTTCATTCAAGTGCTATTGAAGGAGAAAAGCTTAACGCATTTTCTGTACGTTCCTCTTTGGCGAATAAGCTTGGCGTGAGTGAAGAAAAACCTTATCCCACCACGACGCAAACTGATGGTTTAGCAGATATTACCTTAGATGCGCTACAAAACTGGCAACATCCGCTGAGTTTAACGCGGATTCTAGGTTGGCATTCAATGTTATTTCCAGAAAACCAAACGGGGTTTAATCCTTTTGTTGGCGGTAAGTTACGTGGTAATGAACCTATGCAAGTAGTATCTGGCCGTTTAGACAAACCTACAGTGCATTTTGAAGCGCCTCCACGCAATACACTAGATCTTAACTTAACGCAGTTTTTTGAGTGGTTTAATCAATCGCGAAATCAACCTAATGTCGACCCGCTCGTGCGCGCAGCCATCACCCATTTGTGGTTTGTCACCTTGCACCCGCTTGATGATGGTAACGGACGTATAACGCGTTTACTCACCGACTTAGCACTCGCGCAAGCTGAGCATCGCTCGATTCATTTTTACGCCATGTCAGTTAGTATTCTTGAGCGACGCAAAGCCTATTACGCAATATTAGAGTCTACCCAGCAAGGTGGCTTAGATATCACACCTTGGCTGCTGTGGTTTTTAGACACCTTAAATGACGCTATTCAACACACGCTCAATAGCATTGAGCAAACTACTGCTAAAACCCAATTTTGGCGTCGAGTGAACCAACGCTTACTCACTCCAGCGTTAACCACAGAACAAGTGAAAGTGCTAAATAGATTACTTGATGGTGACTTTAATGATGGGATCAGTAGTAGCCAGTATCAAAAAGTGGCTAAAGTCAGCCGCGCCACGGCCACCCGACATTTGGCTCAACTTGTGGATCAACAGTGTTTAGCCAAAACTGGCGCAGGCGGTAGAAGTACAAGGTATGTGTTATCTAGATCTTGTTTAAACTGCTGTAGTGAAATATCGTCAAAATGTAATTTAACTCTAAATCAATTTATTCTCATTAATAATTTGAACGAGCTGTGAGAGTGCTTCTTTTGTGAGACGAATGGACTGGCTCTTTTTGCCCAATAGTTCGCGCGTAATAGATCCATATGTATCAATCTGCAAGCATGTTCCATCTTCTGTTGTTAACACAGAATATGTTGCTTTTACTTCACTATGTGCACTTTGTTTTTCCATTTCTAATTTAATTAAATCTCTAACTATTGCCATGGATATATCCTTATCATTTCTAGTACAAATTTTTGACTACACATACCTTTAGCGTATGATATCTACAAACAGAATACTATAAAAACAACCTTAGCTAAGGTGTTGAATTTCTTGGATTACCGCTTTAATGGCAGATTTAGATAAGAACGCAGGGACGTACATTGACCTATTCTCTGGATGTGGTGGTTTTTCATTAGGCCTGGGAAAGGCTGGCTGGAAAGGGATTTTTGCCGTTGAAAAAGATGCAATGGCATTTGATACTTTCAGACACAACCTAATTGATAGTAAACATGGACATTTTGATTGGCCTGAATGGTTACCTAAAAAAGAAACAACAATTCAAGATCTTCTCGAGCATTATCTAGAACAATTAGCTTCATTATCTGGGAAAGTTGATTTAATTGCTGGAGGCCCACCTTGCCAGGGGTTTTCAATGGCGGGACGCCGTAATCCTAAAGACCCACGAAATCAGCTTTCAAATGAATATATAAAGATGGTTGAGCTTATTAAACCTAAATATCTTGTACTTGAAAATGTTCGTGGTTTTAATAGCAAATTTATCAATGCTCAAGGTAAAAAAGCCAAAAAACCTTATTCAATGGTTGTAAAAGCAAGGCTAGAAAAACTTGGGTATAAAGTCTATACCGATTATGTTCATACCAAGCGCTTCGGCGTACCTCAACAGCGTGTGCGTTTTATTATGATAGGTGTCCGAAATGATCTATCGCAGGTAGAACCGTTTGGTATTCTTGAGGATATTCGGCCTATATTTTTGAAGAACAACGGCTTACCTCTATCAGAAATGTCTACCAAGGATGCAATCAGTGATTTAGAGATATCGAATGCAACGCTTGTACATCACTCTGGTAGTTTAGTTAGTGGATTTAAAAAACTTGATTATATACCACCTAAGTCTCTTACTGTTTATCAAAAACTTATGCGAAAGGGTATGGGTAAACGTAAGCCTAATAGCTTAAGACTTGCGAGGCATAAACCTACGACAGTAGATTCATTTATTCGTGCCCAGTTATTGTGTCGACCTGGTATCGCCTTAAGTAAAGCAGAGCAAGCTTTACTTGGCACTAAGAAGCAAGCAAGAACCGTACTTGATCCTAAGGCACCATCTAAGACATTAACTACTCTACCAGATGACCTATTGCATTATTCTGAACCAAGAATATTAACAGTAAGAGAGAGTGCAAGAATTCAATCGTTTCCTGATAGTTTTGAATTTCGAGGTAAATACACAACTGGTGGAGAGAGGCGAACTCAGGAATGCCCCCGCTATACACAGGTAGGCAATGCTGTGCCGCCCTTATTAGGCGAGGTTCTTGGTCAATTAATAATTAAAATGAAGGAACATATATAAATCTTATGGAAAAGAATTTTAAAGTAAGTTCAGCCTTAAAAAATATTATTGGTAAAGACCTTATTATTGATGACTTTGTAGCAATATTTGAATTGGTAAAAAACTCATTTGATGCAAATGCGAAGAATGTTGAGGTGTCCTTTCTAAATGTTCTTGAAGGTGATGGACAGATTATTATTCAAGATGACGGTAAGGGAATGGATCTTGATGATATTGATAATAAATGGCTTTTTGTTGCTTATTCAGCAAAAAAAGAAGGTACAGAAGACTATAGGGACGAAATAAAATCTGGTCGAATACATGCTGGAGCTAAAGGCATAGGTCGTTTTTCTTGCGATAGATTGGGCTCAAAGTTGATTATTTATTCGAGAAGAAATATTTCTGATAAATATGCAAAATTGACGATAGATTGGGTCAGATTCGAAGGAGATATGCGAGAAAGCTTTGATAAAGTTAATATCGATCTTCAGTTAATTGAAACATGCCCATATGAATTGTCAGTTGGTACTATTTTAGAAATAAAAAAATTAAGAGCTAGTTGGGGAAGTGACAAGTTAATAAAATTACGTCAATCTTTAGAAAAACTAATAAACCCAACCCAAAATAACAACGATGAATTCTCTATTTACCTCAATGCCCCTGAGTTACTAGAACAAGATAAAAGTAAAAAAGAAATAGGGAAAGAGCATGAGGTAGTTAATGGCCCAATAAAAAACTTTCTTTTTGAAAAGCTAGATTTAAAGACAACTAGAATAGAAGTTTCGATTGATAATGATGGTTCAAATATTATAACGAAGCTTTTTGATCGAGGGGTTTTTATTTATAAGCTCACTGAAACCAATATATTTATCACTAATGATATAAAGTTAAATAATATAAAAATAAATTTGTTTTCTTTAAATCAAGTGACAAAAACAACCTTTACAAAACACATGGGTGTTAGACTTGTTAATTTTGGTTCCGTTTTTGTTTATAAAAATGGCTTTAGGGTTTTGCCTATAGGTGAAGTAGGACGAGGCGACGTATTTGGTCTTGACAATAGAAAACAACAAGGGCAAATGCGATATTTTGGTACTCGTGATTTATTTGGTCGCGTTGAGATTAATGGATTAAATGAAGAATTAAAAGAAGCATCAAGTCGTGATGGTGGTTTAGAAAGAAATGAAACATTTGAAACTCTAACTTCACTATTTAAAGAAAAAGCTTTAAAACGATTAGAGCGATATGCAATCGATGTCGTTAAGTTTGGTAATGTTGACAATATTGATGTTAATGATCTTAAAAATAGTATAGCTCAAGATGAAGCATTAAGTTTTATTGAGGCTTTAACTAAGAGTGAAGACATTATTGATATTAGTTATAATCCTGAGATTTTTGATATTATTAGTGACTCTTCACAGAAGAGCTTAAAAACAATTCTAAAGAATTTATCTAGGATTGCAGTACAATCAAATAATTCAGAGTTAGATCAAGAAGTAAAAAAAATAAAGTCCCGCCTTTCAGACTTTGAAAAATTAGCATTAGATTCAGATATGGAAGCCGAAACAGAAAGGAAAGCAAGAGAAGAGGCTGAAAAGAAAGCAAGACTAGAAGCTGAAAAAGCTAAACAAGAAGCACAAAAAGCTCTATTAGCTGAGTTAAGGGCACAAGATGCAGAAGAAAAAGCAGAAGAAATAACTAAAGAGTCTATGTTTTTAAGATCAATGGTTAATTCTGATCTAGATAATGTTGTTGCTCTTCATCATCATATTGGTATTGCAGCTGGGACTATAGAAAATTATGTGCGTAATGTAAGCAATAAAATTAGAAGTGGAAAAGCTGTATCAACTGAAACATTTCTACATGTTTTAGATGAAATATCATATGTAGCGAGGCAAATTAAAGCTACGACAAATTTTGCAACGAAGGCTAATTTTAATCTAGAAGCTGAGTTGATAAAAGAAAATCTTTACGTATATATTCACGAGTATATTTTGAATATATGCTCTGGACTAGTAAAAGTAGATGGTGATTTTCGAACAAATATGAAATTTAAGTGGGTTGCGAAACAGAATTTAAAATTTATTGTGGAATTTAGACCCTTAGAGGTTGCAATGGTTCTCGACACGCTTATTAATAATGCTGTAAAAGCCAAAGCTAGGGAAATAACCTTCGAGATTACTTTTGTTGACGATACTTTAGAAATATTAATTAAGGATGATGGCAAAGGGATTAAAAAGTCTATCCGTAATAAAATTTTTGATATGGGTTTTACAACATCTAAAGGTTCTGGACTCGGTTTGCATCATGCAAAAAGCATTATGAGACAGAATAACGGTAGCATTGAGCTTCTAGATACTGAAGATGAACAGGCGAAGTTTTTATTAATATTTACAAGGTAGTTATATGAAATTTAGAATTATATGGATAGATGATTCATTGGGATGGGTCAATTCTGTTCGGGACACTATGCGTGAAGCATTTATTGAAGCAAAGTTTGATCCAATCATTGAAGAATATACGCTAGTTAATGATGAAGTGAGAGAAGCAATTAATAATAATTACTTAGACCTATTAATTATTGATTGCAATTTACCAGGTATAAATGGGAACGAATTTATTTTAGAGTTAAGATCACAAAGATGCTTTTCTCATATTATTTTTTACTCTGAGAACGCAAACAATTTGAGGTTGGTTCAAGCTGATAATCATTTCTCCCATGTAACACCACGTGATAGTTTTAATGACGTAATTGAAAATGTTGCCGACCAAGCATTTCGAAAATACAACCATCCGGCTTTTATGAGGGGTTTACTTCTATCTGAGTTTATTGATTTGGAGAGCCTTTTGAATGATTTGATTTCTCAATGTTTTAAAGATAATAGCGCTTATTTTAGAGATTCTATTATCAATAAAGGAGGTGAGTCATTTGGGCTTGGAACTAAGCAGCAGTTTATCGGAAGGTTATTAAAGGATCCAAAAATCATAAACGAAGAGATGAAGGGGAAAATAAGAGACATAGATTTCACGACTAGCAATTTTCAAAAAAATATTTTAGAGAAACGGAATATTTTAGCTCATGCTTACCCAGATTACGATATCGATACTCATCAAATCAAGTTGATCAGTGCGAAAGATACCACAGTATTTAATGCTGACTGGTTTTATGAAACAAGAAATAATATTCACATTTATAAAAATAAAATAAAAAAATTATTGGCACTTGAACTGTATAAAGTTGTAAATCCATGAGAACAGTAATTGTTGATCTAGATGGTACATTAGCTTTGAATAAGCATCGTTTTCATTATATTGATAAGGGCATAGTAAATAAGCCAGATTGGATATCATATTTTGAAGCTTGTGATAAAGACAAACCACATATGCCAGTTATCGAATCACTTAAGGCATTAGTAGCGAGTGGATATAATATTCATATATTTTCAGCTCGTGGTGACATAGTGCGCGAAAAGACGATTCAATGGTTAGGTAGGTATAAGATCCCTTATCATCAATTGACGATGAGAGAAATGGATTCATTTACTCCTGACGAGGAATTAAAAAAATCCTGGTTATTGTCACACTATCCTAACTATAAAGAGGAAGTTCTTTGTGTGTTTGATGATAGAGATAAAGTAGTAAAAATGTGGCGTTCTTTAGGCTTGACTTGTTTCCAAGTCGCTGAGGGGGATTTCTGATAGTTAAATTTTCAACAGATTTTAGATGTTAAAGGCTCACTTGGTGATTTGTGTTGATAAACTTAAATAATTTATTTTTTGCATCTTCCACTGTAAAAGCAAACCCAGTATCTAACTCTTCATTATTTTTCGAAATTGACCAAATATAGCCTTCATTGTAATGGTCGGGATTAGGTTCTATATAAATATCAAAGCCATTAATAGTATCTTCAACTACTTCGGTATATGAATTATCACACATGGCGTTATCTCCAATGAATTACATGCGATATTGTCAGTATTCTTCAATAAGGAGTCCACGGACTATGAGTCACATTGGCTGCTTTAAACACCGAGAGTGATGATTTATTGAGGGGGGTTAATTCATATGAACTTGGCAAAGCCTGCCATATAGGCATATGCAACTGTTGAAAACAGGATGTTTTCGTTAAGCCCCCATGGATGGGTTTACGGCGTGTTGCAGAGGACGATGTGGTGGGCGGAATAGCTAAAGAGTTATTAGATTAAGATGAGTGATAAGATCTTCACTTGTTTCGCACTCAAAGAGGTTAACAGCTTCAGCACCAGCATATATTTCAGGGAACTCATCATCACCTTCATTAGTGGCCGATACGATAGTATAACGAGCACCTTCTATTTCACGGTTGTTAGACAATTCATGCTCTACCCATAATATATTGTATTGGTTATTCTGTTTAAAATAGAAGCTTACACAAGTATCGTTACCGTAACTTTTATCGATTAAAAATGGATAATCATTAGGGTTAAATCCCAAATTAAACTGAGTTCCAAAAGCTTGTAAATATGGCTGCATAATCATATTGCTTATATTTTTTAAGGTACATTTATTATAGTTTAAATCGTTATTTTTATAGGGTTACGAGTTACTTTTTTAGTAAAAATAGAGTTCGCTATACAAGATTTTAAACTCTATATTTTATATTAATTATCAACATCTTAATTTCAGGTTTTGTTACTATCTACTAGTGGTTGGAGTTGCCTAGCATTCAAGTTGTCATCTAGTAATAAACATAAAAATGGCAGCCAGTTTGGCTGCCATTTTTGTTGATGCTAGCGACTTGTTTTGGTCAATTCACTAGCGGTTAATCGCGTTGTTGTTAGCCTAAAGCTCAAAGTCAAAATGTTCGCTGAGATTAGTTAATAGCCATCGATATAAAGTAACCAACAAATGTGGCGGTTACCACGCCAATAAAGCCTGGAATAATAAAGCTGTGGTTGAGTACGTATTTACCAATATGGGTGGTGCCGGTTCTATCAAAACTAATTGCGGCTAAATCACTTGGGTAGAATGGGAAAAAGAAGTAGGCATAACACGCGGGCAGCACGCCGATTAATACCGGTGCAGGGATGCCAAGTGAAAAACCTAATGGCAGCATAATGGTTAATACCGCAGCCTGGCTTTTTAAGAAGATCGATGACACAAACATCGCGATAGCAAATGTCCATGGATACACGCTGACAATGTCGCTTACCGCGCTCACCAAATAGGTTTTATGGTGCTCAATAATGGTGTCACTCATCCATGCGATACCAAAAATGATAATGACCGCTGTCATACCGGCGGTAAACACGTTACTGGTGACAATTTTTTTCGGTGAGATATTGGTGGCAAGTAAAATTATCCCACCGACAGACAGCATCATAAACTGAATTGCTACCGACATTTTTACGCCAGCTGGCAGTATTTGCTTACTAAACATTGCCACCATGATAACGGCAAAGATACCGAGTAAAAATACTGTTAAGCCTTTCTTTGCTGTTGATTCTGCCTGTGGCGTTTGCACTTCATCCGCTTTGGGATCGGTTAATGATTCACGAAACTCATCATCTGTTAAACGTGCCTGAAACTCTTCATCTTTATCTAAATCTTTACCGCGCTTTAAGCTCCAGGTACACGCCACCAGCAAGCCTGTTAGTGTGGCGGGAATGGTCACCATGAGTACATCAAGTAAGTTAATATCAAGATTGTTATCAACGGCGGTGGCAAGCACTACGGCAGCGGCGGCAGCAATAGGGCTGGCGGTAATGCCCATTTGTGATGCCACAGTTGCCATGGCTAATGGGCGTTCAGGGCGGATACCTTTCTTGTATGAAACATCATAAATAACGGGAAGCAGGGGATAAACGGAGTGGCCAGTGCCGACCAGTACGGTTAACGAATAGGTACACAGTGGGCCTAGAAAAACGATGTGTTCAGGGTGTTTGCGTAACAGCTTTTCAGCAAATTTGACCAACAGCTTTAAACCGCCTGTGGCCTCTAATGTTGCAGAGGCTGCGACTACGGCCAGAATTATTAACATGACGCTGACTGGCGGTGAGCCTGGGGCAATGCCAAATACAAAAGCGAGTACTGAAACACCTAACCCGCCCAATAAACCAAAGGCGATTCCGCCATGGCGAATACCAACAAATATCACCGCTAATAACAGCAGCATGTGTACATAAAACATCGTGTTCTCTCCCCATGTAGGTCGTTATTATTTTTAGCCTTTTGAAGTTATCTCACTCTCTCTTTGAGGTTCGTGATTTAACTCAAGCTATTGAATGGGATGTGAAGATAAATGTTTAAAACGTGAACAACATTCTATACAAGCGCATATATTGTGTTGTGGCACTTCTGTTGGGGAGGGAAAGTGGAATTGGCCGTGCAGGTTTTGCAGTCACCAACACTGGTTTTTACGGTCGGCTTTTATATTCACGGCTATTAAAACGGTCGCGCCATAAAATGCCCAGTGAATAATAGTTGAGTTAACATTGGTCAGAATTGAACGATTGCGTTAAATATCATTGTTGTATGGATAAATGACTAATGAATTAAGCTATGAAGTTGTTTTGGGATTATTCTTGAAAGCATGCAAAAAAGTTATTCGCCTCATTTTTTGAGGCGAATAACCAAGATCACAATGTTATGTTTGGCTGATGTATAGACACCATTTTTAACTCGATAATCTAGTTGGTTAATCTTGAAATTTAGCTACTAGCCGCAATCCATCAGGATCAGGCGTGTTGTTATTTGGCACCCATTGACTTAAGCAAGTCGCATCAATTGCGCCTGATACACAGTTATCTGTAAGGGTATTTAAAAACGTTACCAACTGTGTGACTTGTTCGTTGGTTAAATCGAGATTTTCAATCTGGCCTGGTATGCCTGCGATTCTGTCGCTGGCTAATTTATCTAATGCCTCTAGGGTATTTGGCATCAGATCATTACTTTGTATGCCCATTTGACTCACATTATCAGATAAGGCGTAGTTAGTTACTGCGGATTCTACGTTAAGGTGATGACGAACCACAGCTTCCAACGATTGATAAGCTCCACTATGGCCGTAAGGTGATGTTACTGCGACATTTAATAATGCTGGAGTTCTAAATGCAAACTTATCAGCCTCTTGTTTGGTGACCCTAAAACGACCTAAATCATTAGTGCCAGTGACACCATCGCCTTTGCCTCGACCAATTTGTGGTATTGCTATGTTGTGGTAATTCTCATCGGTAAAGAAATCGCCGCTGTGGCAACTGGCACAATTGGCACCGCCATCTGCTGAAGTGGCAAAAAATAACTTAGCCCCTTTCTTAGCATCTAAGCTTATAGCGTCATCTTCACCTTTTACAAACGAATTCCAAGGGCTATCGACAAATACTTGAGAACGCTCATATTCACCAATAGCATTGAATATATTTGCTTGAGTAATGAGTTCTTCAGCGGTGCCATTTTCATCTTGTAAACCAACTCTAAATGCCGTTAACCATTCATTGGTAGGCAGATCATCGTTATCTCCGCGAAGTCGTGTTACTAAATAATCACGGATCCCCTCGTTATTTAGCGCACCTTTTTTGTGTCCTTTCATCTCTTCATTGGACGTCACAGGGAAGCTAGCTTGACTAGCTGCTAAATTAATTGCTTTAAGGTCTGGCGTGCTACTATTCGGTGAATCTGGAGTTAAAATTTGGGTGCCAGTGCCATTAGTACCAATATTACCTTCAATACTTTCGATACGGCCATCGTGAAATATTGCCTTGTCATATAAACCAATATTAAAAGTTGTTGGTGCATTGCGTGGCACAGTTGGTCCACCATCAAATGCGGTTCCAGCAGAACTGTGTTCACGGCCAGATCCTAATAGCAGTGGTTCGACAGATTCAACACCTATTGATAATGCCAGTTCATCTCCGCCGCCTAATACCGGGTGATGGCAACTCACGCATGCGACATCCATTTCACCACTCAATGCTTGGCTGAAAAATAATTGCATTCCAAGTGTCACAATTGGAGAGTCGACTTGTGGCAAATCGCGTCCTACTGCAGGTTCACCCGTTAAGGATTGCACCTCAATTATACTTCGTAAATCTGTGGTTAATTTTATACTTTCAATGGCAACAGGGTCTTGTGCTGTATCTTTACAGCCCACAAGCAACAACCCACAAATAAGGGCAACAAATGAGAGCGTAAATTTAGTAGACATACTTTTCCTTTAACTTAGCAATGTGCATTGGAATTCGTACGTGAGTATGGTCTCATTTAACATTTAAGCATCATTTATTTAACCATTTGTTATCATTATGGGTAGGTATTATTAATTAGTAGAGTAAAAAGGCAGACCATTTCGATTCATTTGAGTGGCCAGCGTTAGCATGGATGATTATTACTTTAAAAATCCATTGAGGCGCACTGTATTGGAGCATTACTGCTAGTGGGACATCAGCAGCCAGCCTCTGATGTTAAAAGATCATTATCTGATAAGGCTTTGGAAGATGTAGTAAAAGGCGGTAAGTCAAATATGTCGAGAAGCCCCCCGTGATCACAGTGAAGTCACGGGGGGGAAGTTACTATTGCTTAATTGCTTGATGTTCGACCATTTGGTTGTAGCTAAAGCCAGTGATTTGATTTTTATTATTACGGGTAAACTTAAGAATTAAATCTTGATGCTGCTTTATAACATATCCGTCAATGAGTAACTTATCACCCTCTATGCTGAGCAGTTTAGATGTAAAACCATTCTCTTCTTTGGGGATTGGTGAGGAGTTTTGAATGCCTTTAATTTTTCCATCTTTATCGAAAAAGACCGACATATCTACAATGCCTTTTTCAAAAATTAGTCGCTGCTGGATCTCGTCATTATCATTACTTTTTGAAAAGCTATAGTGACTTTCTAAAGCGCCCAGTTCTGCTTCTAATTGCTGCCAAAACCCTTGAAAAACATCGAGCGGTGCAGAGGCCATTTGTTCATCAAAAATTTCAGCTAATTTAGTTAACTCATTGGTATTAAGCAGGTTAAATAATTTTGTGGCTGTGTCAGTGAGTTGATCTGGTGGTAGGTGAGTCACTTGCGCTAAGTTATATAATGTCCAATTTTTTAAGCCAATGGTGTTAATTTTCAAAGTATTATCTTTGAGTGTTATCGCTATTTGATGGTCATCATCAAACGCATAACGGCCTACATATTGCTGTAAATCTATGGTGTTATTGCTTACTAAAGACACTATGTCGGGCGTTTTATGGGCTAACAAAATGCCTGAAACTTGTTGAATAATTTTTTTTCTCATATCAATTGAGAGGTCAATATTACTAACATTATGTACATGATTCATATATATAATAATGGTGATATTTTGCTCTGGAAGGTAAATGAAATCTGCCACTGTGCCTGCTGTTGCACCATCATGGCGATAGGCTTTTTGATCCCATAATGTTGTCATTTCCATGCCATAGCCATAAAACTCATTATTTCTTCTCAAATCCACAGGGTTAGAGAGTAAATAATCAAACTTCTTGTCTTTGAATATTTTATGGGCATTCATTGCATCTACCCATTTGAACAAATCTCCTGTGGTTGAATAAAGGCTTGCTGCACCGACTAACCAACTGTTGTCTATTTTAGTGGTGTGTACTTTGTCGGAACCTATGCCGCTATAGCTCTCGACTAACAGCGGGCTATTGTCAGGTCTGAATGCACTAGTATTTTTCATGCCAGCAGGTTCGAAAAGGTAGGTTTTTAGGTAATCAGCGTAAGTTTTTCCTGATGTTCGCTCAATAATGTCAGCTAATAAAATATAGCCGGTATTGGTGTATTCATAACGGCTGCCTGGTTCAAATGAGTTAGGCAGATCTTTAAAGCTATCAATTAATGATTTCTTTGCTATAGGTAAGGTTTTCTCGTGCATGAGTGGATCATTATCACCGTCAATACCTTTACCCGTATCCATAGGATCTGGAATACCTGCAGTATGAGTTAACAGTTGGTAAATAGTCGCTTTTTGACCCACTTCATTTTGATAATAGGGTAGGTATGTCGCTATGGGGTCTGCTAATGATAATTTACCTTGTTGGGCTAATAATAATATGGCGCTAGCGGTAAATTGCTTTGAAATTGAACCTATTGCAAATACTTTATCACTATCATTGTTAACCTCAGTTTTTACATTCGCGGATCCATAACCCCGGCTATAAATAATTTTATCGTCTTTTTTAATCGTTATTGCACCATTAAAACGACCAAGTTGCTCATATGAAGCCATTAATTTTGATATTTCGGTTACGTCATATTCATTAGCTTGGACATGGCTTATTAAACCCAAGGTTAGAATTATAATGGCTATATTTTTAATATTCATTTGATCACCTAAAATCCATACTATGTACATTGCATTGCTAGGTAGTCTAGTTCAATAAAATATACATAGCAATACAATGTACGTAGTTAAATTTATTTGGCATAGTAATCATGGAGTTTAGATGATATGTTTATAAAGCGACCTAGGTTATCTTTGACTAATAACAACATTTTTAAAGTAATACCGAACAGAAATTGCAATGGTATGTATATCGTTTTACTATGTAGGCATGATTAAATTATTAAAGATAACTATGCCATGCTTTCTGATCAGATCATTGACCGATGGTTACCTCAATTTCGTAAAGGTTTACTAGAATTTATTATCTTATTAAAGTTAAAACAAAACATGAGTTATGGTTACGAAATAGCGTCGGAGATTAAAAATCTTACTTCAATAGAAGTCGCCGAAGGAACGCTTTATCCGTTACTTAACCGTTTAAAGCGTGATGGATTAGTTCAAACAGAATGGAAAACAGCCGAGGTTGGTACACCACGTAAGTATTACCAAATTACCGACGCTGGTATTGAGACTTTAGATAAAATGAAAGTAATTTGGACTAATACGCATAGCTCAGTGCTAAAAATGGTGATGCAATCATGACACATCAATTTCCTATTAAAAGTGAAACATCTAAAAAATTATGGAGTAACTTTGAGCGCGAACTTAATCACAAGTTAGCACCTTTATCGGTAAGTGAAAAAGATGATATTAAGATGGAAATTTTAAGCCATCTATATGAGTCAGCTTTAAATGATGGCGCTGAAAGTGAAGAAAAAAGAATTATTAATGCTATTGACCGTTTAGGTGAGCCTGATTTATACCTGACACCATTAATTTCAGATATTTTGCATGCGCAAAGTGTCGCTAAAGGGCACCCAAAAGCGATATTAAAAAGCTTATTACAAATTACTCAAAAAAGCTTATTACACTTGTCTTTAACTGCTATTTTTGGCTTTGGATATTTTATTTCGTTTATCTTTTTTATTATGGGAATAATGCATATATTCAACCCTGAAGTTGGCATTTGGCTGGATAATAATGGTGGGTTGCTATCACTCTCTTTTTCTCATCAAGATAATGCAACTCAATGGCTGCCTGCGCAGTTTTCATTTATCGCCATTTTAGCTAGTGTTTTTGCCTATTGGGGTTTAAGTAAACTATTGTATCTGTTGTTTTTTAAACCTAAGGTTAATAAACAGAGCTCCTATTAGTGCGCCTGCGCGTTTTTCAACGCTATTATCTAAAAACAAAACCTTTAAGTGATTAATTTTAATCGGCTGTAGCTTAAGCATTGGTCATCAACACGTAGAAAAATGAGGTGAAGGTAAAGTGTCATCTAAAGTGCGTTGCGATCAAACTTTTTGGTTGTAGCGCCAACGGAAGGACAAGTAGGGGAAAATGCTTCCCAGATTTATTTGTAGTGCAGATCCTAGTTTAATTTAGTCACCAATTTTGACGTAACAATAGTAAACCATCAAACTCCTGCAAAAACATAAAACCCAGCAAATGCTGGGTTTTATTGGTCATTTTTAGCCTGTTAAAACAGGCTAAAAATTTATTCTACGTTCTGGATCTGCTCGCGCATTTGCTCAATCAATACTTTTAATTCTACAGCGGCAGAAGTGATTTCTGCACTGATTGATTTAGACGCCAGGGTGTTTGATTCGCGGTTAAACTCTTGCATCATAAAGTCTAAACGGCGACCTTCGCTACCACCTTTTTTAAGAATGCGGCGAGCTTCTGCTACGTGAGCTTCAAGGCGGTCCATTTCTTCGGCGACATCTTGCTTTTGCGCTAATAACACCATTTCTTGTTCGATACGGGCTGGATCTAATTCGCCTGCGATATCGGCTAAGCGGTTAGTCAGTTTGTCGCGTTGATACTGCATGACGGTTGGCATGTGGTCACGCACAACCTTTACTTGCTCCATTACACCGTCTAAACGGGTAAGTAGCATGTCTTTAATGGCTTCACCTTCACGGCCGCGCGCTTCGATAAACTGATCGATAGCACTGTCAAACGCGATCATTAAATCGGCACCGATGCTATCCATATCTTGTTCTGCAGCGGACAGCACGCCAGGCCAACGCAGCACATCAGTTAAGCTGAGTTCGCCTTGTCCTGCTTCTTGTTTTAACCAGTTTGCAGCACTTAACAACTGCTTTGCTAGCGCTTGGTTTAGCTGTAATTCATTACTGCTGTTGTCGGCAAGTTCATAACGTAAATTAACTTCGATTTTGCCACGATTCAGGCGTTTACGTAAGCGGTCACGTAAGACAGGTTCAAAGCTGCGAAACTGCTCAGGTAGGCGCAGGTAGGTTTCTAGGTAGCGCTGGTTGACTGAGCGGATTTCCCATGAGGCGGTGCCCCATTGTGCTTTGTGCTCGATACGAGCGTAGGCTGTCATGCTTTGGATCATGGAGTGTCCTGTTATGTTATTACGCGAATGTGGAGTGATTATAGCCGTTTTAGCCAACCGGATTAAAGGATTAGTCGATAGATTTGTGGCTTATCGCTGCTTACCATGGCATCTAACGGCGTGAAGCTCTATAATATGTGCTCAAATCTGATATGAATTCGACTACAGGACTTTTCATGCGCCCAAGTAACCGTACACCAGCTCAAACTCGCCCTATCACTATTACGCGTTCTTTTACTGCACATGCTGAAGGCTCTGTTTTAGTTGAGTTTGGCGACACAAAAGTATTATGTACTGCCAGTTTCACTGAAGGCGTTCCGCGTTTTCTTAAAGGCCAAGGCCAAGGTTGGGTAACTGCTGAATATGGTATGTTACCGCGTTCAACTCATAGCCGTATGGACCGTGAAGCGGCTCGTGGTAAGCAGTCTGGCCGTACCCAAGAAATTCAACGTTTAATTGGTCGTGCATTACGTGCCGCTGTGGACATGAAATTGTTAGGTGAAAACACCATCGTTATTGATTGTGACGTTATTCAAGCTGATGGTGGTACGCGTACTGCGGCTATTACTGGTGCTTGTGTCGCATTAGTTGATGCACTTAATTGGGCTCGTGGTAAAGGCATTATTAAAGCTAACCCACTTAAGTTTTTAATTGCTGCTGTTAGTGTGGGCATTTATAAAGGCGAAGCGATCAGTGATTTAGAATACATTGAAGACAGCGCTGCAGAAACTGACATGAACGTTGTGATGACTGAAACGGGTAAAATTATTGAAATTCAAGGTACTGCAGAAGGCGAGCCATTTAGCCATGAAGAGTTACTTGAGTTGTTAGTGTTAGCTAAAAACAGTATTCGCGAAATTGTCGATGTGCAAAAAGCTGCGTTAAGTTAATATGCTGTTGAAAAATGAGGACCGATTACGGTCCTTTTTTTTAGTCTAAAATTTGATGAAAGAGGAATAACCGTGAAAGCCTATCAACGCGAATTTATTGAGTTTGCTTTAGCCCGCCAAGTATTACGTTTTGGTGAGTTTACCCTTAAATCTGGCCGTACGAGCCCGTACTTTTTTAATGCCGGATTATTCAATACGGGTAAAGACTTAGCGCGTTTAGGCCGCTTTTATGCTGCGGCGTTAATGGATTCAGGAATTGAATTCGATTTGTTATTTGGCCCAGCCTATAAAGGTATTCCGATTGCGACTACTACGGCTGTTGCCTTGTGTGATCATCACGATGTAGATATTCCTTATTGCTTTAACCGTAAAGAAGCCAAAACCCACGGCGAAGGTGGCAGTTTGGTGGGCAGCGAGCTAAAAGGCAAAGTGATGTTGGTGGACGATGTGATCACTGCTGGTACGGCTATTCGTGAATCGATGGAAATTATTAATGCCCACAATGCCCAACTTGCAGGCGTGTTGATTGCACTTGATCGCCAAGAGAAAGGCAAAGGCGAGTTGTCGGCGATTCAAGAAGTTGAACGCGATTTTGGCTGTCAGATTGTGTCGATAATTACGCTTGCTGATTTAATCAGTTACTTGTCTGAAAAGCCGGGTATGGAAGCAGAACTTGCTTCAGTTAGCGCTTATCGTGAGCAATACGGGATTTAGTCTTTTTTCACCATGAATACAAAAACGCAGCCCCTAGATTATTAAATTAGGTGGCTGCGTTTTTATTGGCGTTTTGTTTACACACATTATTTTACTTGGTGTAAAAACTCGGCGCGGGTTGCAGGGTTTGATTTAAAAATACCACCCAATGCAGTGGTCGTGGTCGAGCTGGTTGAGTCCATTACGCCGCGAGATTTTACGCAGTAATGTACCGCATCCATTTTTACTGCTACGTCTTTGGTTTCAAGTAATGTTTGCAACGCCACTAACACTTGTTGGGTTAGGCGCTCTTGCACTTGTGGACGCTGGGCAAAAAATCGCACGATACGATTGATTTTAGACAAGCCAATAATTTTGCTACGGGGCAAATAGGCCACAGTGGCAAAGCCATCAATGGTCACTAGGTGATGTTCGCAGGTGCTGGTAAGACTGATATCTTGTACGCGGACCATTTCATCAACACCCATTTTGTTTTCGATAACCGTGATCTTAGGGAAGTTTTCGTAATCAAGCCCCGAGAAGATTTCGTCGACATACATTTTAGCAATGCGGCGTGGAGTATCAGCCAAGCTGTCATCGGTTAAGTCGAGTGACATTAAGGTCAAAATTTCACGCATATGGTGTTCAATTTTGACTTTACGTTGTTCTGGCGTGGAAGTTTTTGGCAACATCGGGGTTTCTAGCCCACGGTCTTTTAGTGCTGCTTGTACTTTTATTGCGGCTTCACTGAGTGCCATATATCCTCCAACTACTCAATATCACTGTTTATATGAGTGTACGTTAATACCCACTTGGGTGCCCGTTAAGGGACGAGGAGAATAACGCGATTTGCGCTAAATTAATACTACGGGTAACAAAAAAGCCGACCCTTTTAGTCAGGTATCGGCCTTTTGTGGTTAAACGTTTAAGCGATAACTACTTTACGTTTAGGTTTTCTTTGATGAATTTGAGTGTGATTTCGTAATATTTTGCTCGGTTTTCGGCGTTAAAAAAACCAT
Source organism: Shewanella sp. SR43-4 (assembly GCF_014163845.1). Lineage (NCBI taxonomy): Bacteria > Pseudomonadati > Pseudomonadota > Gammaproteobacteria > Alteromonadales > Shewanellaceae > Shewanella > Shewanella sp. SR43-4. The sequence goes on from NZ_JACJEB010000021.1 coordinate 25,011, forward strand.
GGCCTTCCTTTTTCCATATCTCTTTTTGGAATGGGTAGTTGGCTTGATTTAACGCTTTTTCCATTGCTTCAAATTGCTCAATAGGCGCGCGCTCATCTTCTTCACCATGAATTAATAACACTTTTGCTTTCAGTTTATTAACATTGTGAGTTGGCGACATTTCACGAAGGCGTTGGATATCAGTACCTAACACTTCTTCCAAGTATGCTTCTCCTCCATAAGATTCAGGAACATCACCGGTTTTATACATTTGTTCTAAATCATAAACACCGGCAACGCCTACTGCGCATTTGAACATATCTGGCGCGAGCATTGGGCTCATTAGCGCTGAGTATCCACCAAAACTGCCGCCAGAAATACACACTCTATCTTTGTCGGCATAACCCTGATCGATAACATATTGGGTCGCATCGATAATATCGTATTGAATTTTGCTTCCCCAAGCCAAGTAGCCTGATTCTTCAAATGCTTTACCGTACCCACCCGAACCGCGGAAGTTAACCTGTAATACGGCAATGCCATTTTGTGCTAACAGTTGGTTTTCAGAGTTGAATACCCACAAGTCGCGCGGGCCATGTGGGCCGCCATGAGGGTTAACCACTAGAGGCATGTTTTTATGTTCTTTCATGCCACGAGGTAGGGTTAAATAACCATGAATCGTCACACCATCACGGTTAGTAAAACTGATTGGACGTACTTCAGACATATCGCTAGGGTCTAGGGCAGCATTTTCAGCGAACAAGAATTTAAGTTTGAGCTTTTTACGGTCAAATAAATAATAGTCACCAGAGTTTCTGTCATTCATTGCCATAACAATAAGGGTATTACCGTCAATAGTTTCACTGACGATACGAATACGGTGATCAGGAATTGCAGCCATTAGCTGTTGCAATGCTTTGGCTTTAGCACTCTCAGTGTCGACAAATTGATACTCAGGATATCCGTTTTCAAACTCTACCGCGTAAAGGGTGTTTGTTTGGTCACTTACCCATGTCATAAATGGATCGACAACATCATGTTGGATGATTTTTTTATGTTTAGCTGTAGCGAGTTCGACTTCATAGATAGCGCTAGTCGCGCCTTCACCATGAGCAATAGCATAAATCGATTTGTTGTCTTCGGTGAACGAAAGAGGGTAGAAATCGGTTAGTCCGCCTTTAATTCTCTCAGCATCAACCCATTCATCATTTTCATAGTAGAAGAGTTGATCATTGTTTTTCTTGTCTCTGGCAAAACTAAAGCGCACGTTTTCATTGTTATCAACTAAGAAACCTGCATTTGCGACCGGTGATGTGGTAAGGCGTTTTCGTTTACCTGAGTAAACATCGACGCGATAAACTTCTGTATATGTATAATTCTGCTTATTCCAAGGGTAAGCCATTACAAGGATATCGTCTTTATCATCCTTTAAAGTATCTAATACGAATGCAGTCGCTTGAATACCACCATTACTTTTTATTTTTGTACTTGCTGATGTATCACTGTTGTAACCAAATAGGTATTTTGATTTGCTGCCGTCAAAATTGACTGCCAATAGTTCACCGTAGTAATCGGACACTTCACGTTGAGCATGTTTATAGAGTTTTTGTAACACAACCCTTTCCTCATTGACCCAATAATAACTGCCCACTTCTTCATCGCCACTGAATTTAACCGCATACGTTGGCTTCATCGATTCAAGGTTAAGGATGAGCAAAGTGCGTTTTTCATCTTCGATTAGGATCACACCAAGGTGCTTACCATCGGGTGAAATTTTAACGCCAGAAAACTCTGAATCAGCACTAAAGTCTTTAATTTGTGGAGCAGCAAAAGTGTGGGTGGTAAATAGAACGAGCAAACAACATGTGAGGTATAAAATGCGCAGCATAAATACAGTCCGTGTAATTAATGTTAAAAATGTAACGGCATTGTATTTTATCTGAGTTTTTGGGGCAAGAGTTGTCGACTAATTATTCAGCAGAATTAGGTGGATATAGGTTTTAAATGATTTAACATCTAGGGCTACATGTTAACAGCATACAGCCCTAAAGACGGTTAACTTCTCAACAACTGTTGCTGAATAAAGGTCCACTGTTCATCAAAGTGTTGGGTTGGCTTTTGTTTAAATTCACTGCGGACAAATTGTGAAATTCTGCCTTCGGCAAAGGCGAGTAACAAGTTAGCCAGAATGGCTTCATCGATATTAAAGCCTACGCCTTCACGTAAGGTTTTTTCTCGTAAAATTTGTTTGATTTGGGTTTCTATTTTTGCAAAAAGCACATCGATACGACTGCGTAAACGTTCGTTTTCACCCAACAACGCATCGCCATTTAATACTCGCGAGATCCCTGGGTTACGTTCAGAAAATACCAATAATAAGTGCAGCACTAATTGGCAGCGAACCATAGTGTCTTTTTCTTCGTCCATGATGATGTTTAAACGCGATAATATAGCATCTTCAATAAACTCAATTAAGCCTTCGAACATCCGTGCTTTGCTAGGAAAGTGTCGATAAAGTGCGGCTTCAGATACACCCACTTCTGCGGCCAGTTTGGCTGTAGTTATACGTTGACCAGGGCTGGTTTCGAGCATTTGTGCTAAGCATTGTAAAATATGCTCACGGCGATTTATTTTAGGGCTTTCAGCCATTATCTGTTCCTTGGCTCAGTGACTACTTGAAAAGGTTATTTGGTGCCTGAGTGACCAAATCCGCCTTCTCCACGATCTGAGCTATTAAACTCATCCACTAGTGTAAATGCTGCCTGTACAACGGGTACAAACATCAATTGGGCTAAACGGTCGCCTATTTCGAGTGTGAATGGTTTATCACTTCGGTTCCAACATGACACCATTAATTGCCCTTGATAATCGGAGTCTATTAATCCGATTAAATTGCCTAAAACGATACCATGCTTGTGGCCCATGCCTGAGCGCGGCAAAATTACCGCCGCAAGGGTGGGGTCGGCAATATGAATAGCGATACCGGTTGGAATTAATACCGTTTGACCAGGTTCAATCACCATAGTCGCGTCGGTCATGGCGCGTAAGTCCATGCCTGCACTACCTGAAGTTGCGTAGGCGGGTAATGGAAACTCACTGCCAATACGCGAGTCGATAATTTTTAGTTCAATGGGTGTTTTCATGATTTTTTTAGTTGTTGTTCTATCAATGTAAGTAATTGGCGCGCTAGGGTCAGTTTATCTGTTGCCGGCAGTTGTTGGCTGCCATCTTGCCAGAATACCTGTAGTGCATTGCTATCGGCATTAAAGCCTAAGCCTTGAATAGAAACATCGTTGGCGGCAATCATATCAAGCTTTTTGCGCTGTAGTTTGCCGCGAGCGTATTGTTCGACATCGTTTGTTTCAGCAGCAAAACCGACCGTAAAAGGTCGGATAGCGTGCTGAGCTACCGCGGCTAAGATATCAGGATTTCGTACCAGCGCAAGTTGCATTTGTTCAGCTGATTTTTTGATTTTTTGATCCGCGACAGCTGCAATTCGATAATCAGCCACTGCGGCACAGCCGATAAAAATATCATGTTGTTCAACTTGGCCCATTACAGCTTCGAGCATCTGCTGTGCTGAATCAACATCAATACGCGTGACGCCTGAAGGCGTGGCTAAATTGACTGGACCAGAGACTAATGTCACCTTGGCGCCCATTTCAGCCGCTGCTTGCGCTAATGCATAACCCATTTTCCCTGAGCTGTGATTCGAGATATATCGCACTGGATCTATGGCTTCACGTGTTGGGCCCGCAGTTATAATCACGTTATGGCCGCAGAGTGATTTAGGGCCAAAAAATTGTACTAATTGTTCTGCCATCGCAGTGGGTTCTTGCATTCTGCCTGGGCCGACTTCACCACAGGCTTGATTACCAGATGCTGGCTGCCAGATGATGAGGCCTTTACGGGCTAAATTGGCTAGGTTCTCTTGAGTGGTGATGTTTTGGTACATCTGTTGATTCATTGCTGGGCATACAATAACAGGCGCACTGGTGGCTAAACAGGTGGTGGTTAGTAAGTCATTCGCCATACCAGCGTTAATACGTGCAATTAAATTAGCTGTAGCAGGTGCTAATAGAACAACGTCAGCCCAACGAGCGAGTTCGATATGACCCATAGCCGCTTCTGCTGCGGGATCGAGTAAATCAGAGGCTACTGGGTTGCCAGAGAGCGCTTGTATGGTCAATGGGGTAATAAACTCCATGGCGCTTTGGGTCATAATGACACGTACGTCTGCGCCACGCTCTTTCAAGCGGCGAATAAGGTCTGCACTTTTGTAAGCGGCAATACCGCCACCAATTCCGAGTAATACTTTTTTATTTGTCAGCATGATGCACATTATCCGACTCAAATCTAATTTCGGCTAACAATATCACAAACCTGTGACAAGTTACGTAGATCCAATCTCAAAAATATCGACCATACTGTGTAATTGATTCGAACTCTTTTTGAAAATGACAGTGACCGCTTATTGATGCTGTGATGGGTCATTGTTTTGTGACTTGAGTCGATTGAGTACGCTAAGTGTAATGCCACATTGAATATAAGGGACATTCATGGGAATTAAAGATTGGCCACAAGGAGAAGGGCCGCGAGAAAAATTATTGCTTAAGGGTGCAGGACATCTTTCGGATGCAGAATTGCTCGCGGTAATATTACGTAATGGTCTGGCAGGTCAAAATGCGGTGGATTTAGCCCGAAACATGATTCATCAGTTTGGTGGTTTGCGCAGTTTATTGAGTGCACCTAAAAGCCAAGTCTGTAAATTAGCCGGTGTTGGACCGGTAAAATATGCTCAATTACAGGCTGCAGCGGAAATTTCTAAGCGAATTGCGCATGAAAATCTACAAAGAGGACAAATTTTGACAAATCCTGATTTAACTCGGGACTATTTAATGAGACAATTGGCAGACCGATCCTATGAAGTGTTCGCCTTACTATTGTTGGATACCCAACATAGAGTCATTCAATTTGTAGAATTATTTCGTGGCACCATCGATTCTGCTTCTGTTTATCCTCGCGAGGTTGTAAGCCTTGTTTTGGAAAAAAAAGCGGCAGCGGTAATTGTGTGTCACAATCACCCGTCTGGCATTGCTGAGCCAAGTCAGGCAGATCGGCGAATAACTGAGCGAATAAAAAATGCATTGGCAACCATAGATGTTTCTTTGTTAGATCATATGGTTGTAGGTGATCAGGAGATAGTCTCCTTTGCCGAGCGAGGGTGGATTGTATAAACACTGCTTGATCTTATATGGTCAATCGTGTATAAAATGCGCCCTCTTTGTGCCTCGGGCGACGGCCATACGAGGCACATTAATGCTCGAGCGTTAAAAATTTGTTTTGGAGAAGATTGACATGTCAAGAGTATGCCAAGTAACTGGCAAGAAGCCAATGGTTGGTAACAACCGTTCGCACGCAAAAAATTCGACTCGTCGTCGTTTTTTACCTAACCTACAAAACCACCGTTTTTGGTTAGAAGAAGAAAAGCGTTTCGTGCAATTACGTGTATCTACTAAAGGTATCCGTATTATCGACAAGAAAGGTATCGAAGTGATTGTTAAAGAACTTCGTGCCCGTGGCGAGAAGGTATAATAGAAAATGGCTAAATCTAAAGGTAATCGTGAGAAGATCAAATTAGTATCTACTGCTAAAACTGGTCACTTCTACACTACTGAAAAGAACAAGCGTAACATGCCTGAAAAAATGGAAATCAAGAAATTTGATCCAGTCATTCGTCAGCACGTTATGTACAAAGAAGCTAAAATCAAGTAATTGATTTTTGATTCTTAAAAAAGCCCCTTAATTGGGGCTTTTTTTATGGCCGTTTGAAAATAGTCTATACTAAACTGTTGCATAAGCAGGTGAACTCAAATGGTGACTAAGCTGCTGAGTTGTCAGTACTGCGTAGTTGTTTACTATGTGTGGTGCATGATTAATCTTATGGCATTGAATCAAGCTCTGTGGTCATTATTATTATGTGATGATGTTTGAGGATTGTTATTAAAGTTTAATGTAATGTTATAAATATATGCGTAAAGTATTATTCACAGTAAAAATAAGCTAACTTTTTGGCTGTAATGATTTTTTCATATAAATTTGAGACACTCTGTTTTACTTTAAGTGAAATAAAATGCTTTAAAAGTGAATTAAAATGCAATACCATTCCCTTTTGGCACTACAAATCATTGTGTGACATTTTTTGTCATAATCATTAATGCACATCAAATTTATACCGAGGTGAATTTGCCCGTGAGAACCACTGAATTAGTTGATGGATTTCGTCATTCTGCTCCTTATGTTAATGCGCATAGAGGTAAAACTTTTGTCGTCATGTTGGGTGGCGAAGCATTAGCGCATCCACAATTCCGCGGTATTTTGAATGATGTGGCTTTGTTGCACTCGCTTGGGATTGAAGTGGTATTAGTCTATGGTGCAAGACCACAGATAGATGCCGGCTTAAAGGCTGCTGGAATTGAGCCTGCATACCATAATGGTATTCGTATTACTGATGATGAAACCTTAAAGATTATCAAGCAGGTTGCGGGGGCGACTCAATTTGATATTACCGCTAGGCTGTCGATGAGCTTAGGTAATACGCCAATGCAGAATGCACAAATTAACTTAGTCAGTGGTAATTTTGTTATTGCGCAACCGCTGGGTGTTGATGACGGTGTCGACTTTTGTTTAAGTGGCAAAGTACGTCGTATTGATGCACAAGGGTTACGCCGCCAATTAGATAACAACGGTATTGTATTAATGGGGCCGATTGCGGCTTCTGTTACTGGTGAAAGCTTTAACCTGACCGCTGAAGAGGTGGCGACCCAAGTCGCGATTAAGTTAAAGGCCGATAAGATTATTGGTTTTAGTGATAGCCACGGTATTTTAGGCGCAAATGGCGAAGTGATTGCCGAACTTATGCCAGATGATATCGAAGAAATGCTCAAGACAATGTCTGAGGATGATCATACTTCAGTGGGGACTATCGCTTTCTTAAAAGCCAGTGTTGAAGCGTGCCGCCGAGGCGTACCACGTTGTCATTTAGTGAGTTATTTAGAAGATGGCGCCTTGTTACAAGAGTTATTCTCGCGCGAAGGCATAGGTACGCAAATTGTTACTCAAAGTGCTGAGCGTTTACGCCGCGCAACCATTAGCGATATCGGTGGCATTTTAAACCTGATTCGACCTTTAGAAGAGCAAGGTATCTTGGTACGTCGCTCTCGTGAGCAACTTGAAATGGAAATAGAGCAATTTATGCTTGTTGAGCGTGACAATTTAGTCATCGGCTGTGCGGCATTGTATCCATTTGAAGAAGATAATGCCGGTGAGTTTGCCTGTCTTGTGGTGCACCCTGATTATCGTGATGCAGACCGTGGTAGCTTGTTACTCAATAATATTATTGGTCAGGCACGCGTGCGCGGTTATTCCCGTTTATTTGCGTTAACCACTCGTAGCATTCATTGGTTTTTAGAGCATGGTTTTAGTATTGTCGATGTTGAAGAACTGCCGAACAAGAAAAAGCAGCTTTATAACTATCAGCGTCGCTCGAAGATCCTTGCTTTAGATTTATAGTGTCGACGATAGGATAAACAGCTCAAAAAAATGCCGGATAAATCCGGCATTTTTTTGATTCAATTTTGTGACTTGCCATTAAATGGTTATAAATGGCCTATTATGCTTGGGCTTTTGCTACAGTATTGCGTCGTTGACGTTGCAGTAGCATATCGCCGATAAAGATAATCAATGCACCCCAAATAAAGCCAAAGGTAATACCTTTCTCAATATCAAACGGTTCATTAAATAATTTCACCGCCAAGATAAACATGATGCTGGGGCCAATATATTGAAAGAAACCCAAAATTGAAAAGGGAATTCTGACCGCCGCTCCAGCAAAACATAGTAATGGGATAGTGGTAATAATGCCGGCAGCGACTAAAAGTAAATTGAGGTCGAGAGTGTTGGCCAGCATGCTTGTTGTCGAGCTGTCTAAAGTGATGAATAGATAACCGAGGGCGATAGGTAATAAGATGGCTGTTTCGACTAATAATCCTGATTTAGCATCGATATTTACTTTTTTTCGTAATAAACCATAAAAGCCGAAGCTGGCAGCCAATGCCAATGATAGCAATGGAATTGATCCAAAAGATATTAATTGAACCAGTACGCCAATACTGGCTAAACTGACTGCAACCCATTGTAATTTACGCAGACGTTCACCTAAAAATACCATACCAAGCAATACGTTAAAAAGCGGATTGATAAAATATCCCAAACTGGCATCAAGCATATGGTCATTATTGACCGCCCAGATAAAAATAAGCCAATTAGCTGCAATTAGCACTGAAGTGACAAACAGTACTAAAAGTTGTTTAGGTTGTTTGAGTATCAGGCGTAGACGGCCAAAACCACCAATAAACTGCATCATGATAATCATAAAAATGAATGACCAAATTACACGGTGCATTAATATTTCTGTCGCGGGGACATGATGTAAAAGTTTAAAATACAGTGGTGCGACACCCCAAATGGTGTAAGCGCAAACTGCCAGTAACACTCCTTTACGGTATTCTAAATCAGGCATAGTGAGTCAATAATGGGCAGGAAAATAATAGATGGCGATTGTAGGTCGCCATTTTGGATGACACAAGTGATTAAGCTAATTCTTTTATAAGCTGGTTGTTTGGTTTATATATTGCGCTTATCCCACCATATAAGTACCAGTGCCAAAGGCGATATGAACTCCTTGCTCATTATGTAATTCCATCCGACATACCGATACTCGGTTACCTGAACGGATAACCGCTCCAGTACCAGTGAAGACTTCACCGCGACCTGGACGTAAAAAGTCGACTCGCATATCTATGGTACCTAAGGTGGTTAAACGTTGTTGCAGTTCTTCAAGAGTCCAATCCTCTTTACTCGCTACTAGAGCCGCAAATACTGTTAGCCCGCCGACAACATCAAGCAATGTTGCAGTAACCCCACCATGAAGAATGTTTTGATGAATATTACCAATTAGCTCGGGCTTCATTTTTATTACGACTTCAACCCCATTGATGTCGTAATGTTTAATGTCTAACCCGAGTAGATTATGAAATGGGACATGTTGATCAAAAATATCAGCAACTTGCTGTAAAGCCTGAGTTTGAATAGAGGTGGTCATGAGCAATCCTTGTCGATTTATTATTATTATAGTGAACGTTGGTTTGAAAAACGTACTGTCATAGAGTATTTAATCTAACCCTAAAGTGACCTTGACTCAATCATCTATCTTGTCTGAAAACAGACAAAGGTGTTTTGGCCCAAGACTTCTGCGGCTGAGTGCTTTAAAATGAGAGCCCCTTTAATGATGATGTTGTGTGAATGGATACTCCGATTTCGACCAATATTGCGTCCTCAGATGTGTTGACGACAGAGCAAGATGTACTTGCTGCAAGCTTACAGCAAGTTTTTGGTTATCGTGCCTTTCGTGAAGGGCAGCGAGAAGTCATTGAGCAAAGTTTACAAGGCCAAGATACGCTTGTGATTATGCCTACCGGTGGCGGCAAAAGTATGTGTTATCAATTGCCTGCTATTGTACTGCCTGGCGTGACTATAGTGGTATCGCCGTTAATTTCGTTGATGAAAGACCAAGTCGACAGTTTAATGCAAAGTGGTGTATCCGCCGCCTATCTCAATTCATCTTTACCGCGTGAACAAAGTGCTGAGGTATTACGTAAACTTCATTCTGGCGAGATTAAATTACTGTATGTGTCGCCAGAACGTTTGTTGCGTCCTGATTTTATTGAGCGTCTTCAATCAGTAAATATTTCAATGTTTGCTGTAGATGAAGCGCATTGTATTAGCCAATGGGGTCATGATTTTAGGCCTGAATACGCTGCATTAGGTCAGTTAAAAGAATATTTTCCTTATTTACCTTTAATGGCCTTAACTGCAACTGCAGATCATGCCACGCGTTTGAGCATTTGCGAGCGCTTAAGGGTGACGCCTTATACCTTATTATCGAGTTTCGATCGCCCTAATATTCGTTATACCGTGGCAGAAAAACTCAATGCAACCAATCAGCTGCGTCAGTTCTTAACTATTCAAAATGGCACCAATGGTATTGTGTATTGCAGTAGTCGGCGCCGAGTAGATGAAGTGGCTGAACGTTTACGCTTGCAAGGGTTTAATGCTCAAGCTTATCACGCCGGATTAAGTCAAGAAGAGCGCAGTAACGTTCAAGATAAATTTCTCAAAGATCAAATTGATATTGTGGTCGCGACGGTTGCTTTTGGTATGGGGATTAATAAATCTAACGTACGCTTTGTGGTGCACTACGATATTCCTAAAAGCATTGAAGCCTATTATCAAGAGACCGGTCGAGCTGGCCGTGATGGTTTAGATGCTGAAGCTTATATGCTGTTTGATCCAGCAGATATAGGCCGAGTCAGGCATTTAATTGAGCAATCTGAACCAGGCCCACAGCAGCAGGTCGAATTTCATAAATTACATACAATGGCTGCATTTGCTGAAGCGCAAACGTGTCGCCGCCAAGTGTTACTAAATTACTTTGATGAAGTCGCCTCTGAGCCTTGTGGTAACTGTGACATTTGTCTGGCACCGCCGAAACGATACGATGGCACTGAAGATGCGCAAAAAGTGCTGTCTTGTATTTACCGTTTGCAGCAACGCTTTGGCATTCACCATGTTATTGAAGTATTACGTGGTTCTAAAGCGGCTAATATTGTCGATAGAGGCCATGATAAATTATCGACGTGGGGTATTGGTAAAGATAAATCAACTGAGTTTTGGCTCAGTGTTATTCGTCAGTTAATCCATTTGGGTTTGATGAGTCAGGATATTACCCGCGGCTCTGCGATTAAGCTCAATCCTGCCGCCAGACCAGTGTTAAAAGCTGAGCTATCGCTCATGTTAGCGGAACCAAGGATTCAATTACTTGATGTTAAGCGTAAGCCTAATTCACGCGCTCCACAGCAATATGATCGTAAATTATTTGCTCGGTTAAAATTATTGCGCCGAGAACTGGCTGAGAAAAATGACATTCCTCCATACCTAGTCTTTAACGATGCCACACTGGCTGAAATGTGCGCCATGCTGCCAACCAGTCCAGGAGAAATGTTGGCGGTAAACGGCATTGGTCAAATAAAGCTTGATCGCTTTGGCGGCGAGTTTTTAGATGAAATCACTGAATATTTGACCCAAGGTTAAGCGGTTAATTTTCGTCATGAGAATAAGACGTTTCCTGAGACTTTATTTTATTCAGTTGATTAATTACCGCTTTTTTTACTAGTACGTCAAAAGTATCGAGTTGTTGTAAACCCGCTATGCCGATATTGACTTTGAGGGCCGTTTTCCATTCGCTGAGGACTTGTTCAATTTGGGTTGCCACTCTTGCGGCCCCGGCGGGGGATGTGTGTGGCAGTATGATGATGATTTCATCAGTGTTATGACGAAACAATTTATCTTGCTCTCTGAGAGTATGTTTGAGGCGTGGGATGATAAATGCCAAGTCCATGGTATTTATATGATTGATATTGAGTAGTAATAACGTCAGTTGATAGTGCCCTTGCTTGGCACTATTTAACATATTATCGATACATTGTTGTTGGCTTTCTTCTTGCTCCTCAATATTAAGATGCTTTGGTTTTCTGACTAAAAACAGCACTAGCCCAACGGATAAGAATAAAATAATTAGCACTGCAATGGTTAAATTTTGGTTGATATTATTGAGCGGTTTTTCTGGTATTGTGCTGGCTTCACTTTGCGCGGTGATTCTGGCTTTATACTGCATAAAATGAGCATTGTTTAACTTAGCTGCAGCTTGTTTGGCGGCATCAAAACGCTGCACTTGAAACTGGTAAGCGGATTCGAACTGCTTTTGTTCAGCGTAGTATTGACTGATAATTTGGTTAAATTCTTCTAAATCAGAAAATTGTTTAAGTTCAGTTGCTTGTTCAATAATCTCATTAAGTAGCGACAATGCTTGAATATCTTTATGTTGTGCAAAATACACTTTGGCTAAGGTGCGCTTGATGCGCATAACGTAAAGAGGCTCTTGGTATTTCATGAAAAGAGCGATGCTCGAATGTGCGAGTTGTTCAGCAATATCATAATCGCCAACGTATAAATGAATTATTGCAAGTAAGGCATATTGATTTGCTGCATCCCTCTCTGAGCTTATATCTAAATCTTTACTGAAGTTTTCGGCCAAATTTAAATAATACAGCACCTTGGTTTTATCATTTAGCGCAATATGTATAAGTGCTAGATTGATTGTCACTGTGGATTTTATTTTTCCAAAAAAGGAAGTATCTTTATAAGCCGCTTCGGAAAAATGTAGAGCATCTTCATAATCTCCCATAGAGAAAAATACATTAGATATTTCTGATTGTATAAATGATTTGGGCAACAAGTACCAATGCTGAAATTGGTTTTGTGCTTCATCATAAATATCTAACGCAAAACGCAAGTCTTCAATGGCCGAATTATAATTTTCTAGGCTAGTATTTTGTCTACTTCTGGCATAAAGGCTATTTACAATTGCTTGCTTCTCAGAGTAACGCTTGGCTAAACGAAGCGCTTCTTCGGTGAGTTGTTGTTCTTGTAGCGTATTGCCAAGGCTTTGGTGTGCATCGGCTTGGCACTGAATGAAATAAGGGCGAGCGGTATCGTATTTAAACTGTCTGGCCTTCATCTCCCCTTGTTTTGCCAAGGTGATTGCCTGATTAAACTCACCAAATTCCAGCAAATTAAAGCAATGAAGTAGCGTTAAGCGCAGTGCGTTGATATTGGCTAATGGTTGTTGATTATGTTGTTGCTCAAGTGACTCAATTAGTGCTTTTGCTTCCGCGGAACGTTGAGAATTAATATTACTGATTACATTGAGCTGCTCACGAACACTCAACTGTTGAGTTTGGCTAATAATGTCGCCGGAGAGTAATAAAGATTGCGATGGTTGTGCTAAGGCTGGTGTTGCGACTAAATGCAGAGTTAGGCCGAAGATTAAAGCAAAAATGCGACTACCATGATATTCAATACTCTTTCTTGATAACGTCATCGTCATATATCAATTTTATATGGGGTACGTGCAGTATACGATTATTTATCTTGAGAAACATAAAAATATAATTGATGCAGCCACTTAGCTTGATGTTTATTTGTACTTTGAGAGGTAAGTTCATTAATTGAAAGCAAATCAATATTGGCTGATCACGTCGTTGTTTAACTGTAATGAGGCACTAGTACGCTATCATCTTTTTCACGTTAGTTAAATTAGGGTTGACACAGAAGGCTGGTCGCGTTACATATTAGGTATAGACATAATTGTATGTCGCACAATTAGCATATTTAGTTATTAAAAGTGAATATTAACGGCATGAACACACAATCAACTTTACTCGGACTCCTTCTCCTCTCACGCATACCCTGCGCGGAGTCCTTTGTGTTACATGCAAAATAATTCATTAAGCATACACAAACCCCGCGCTAACAGCCGCGGGGTTTTTTGTTTCTAGCCCTTTTGAAATGTACTAGTTGTGATGTTTACAGTTAGGTAAATATACATGATGGTCGATGGAGAAATTCGATGTCCAATAGAGTCATAATTTTTGATACTACCCTACGTGATGGTGAGCAAGCACTAGCAGCAAGTTTAACCGTTAAAGAAAAGCTGCAAATTGCCTTGGCGCTTGAACGTTTAGGTGTTGATGTGATGGAAGTGGGTTTCCCGGTTTCTTCTCCTGGTGATTTCCACTCGGTGCAGACCATTGCTAAGACCATCAAAAATAGCCGAGTGTGTGCATTGTCTCGTGCACTTGAAAAGGACATTGATGCTGCCGCCCAGGCATTATCGGTTGCCGATCAATTTCGAATTCATACCTTTATTTCAACTTCGACCATTCATGTTGAAAGCAAATTAAAGCGCTCGTTTGACGATGTACTTGAGATGGCGGTCAATGCGGTAAAGTATGCTAGACGTTTTACTGATGACGTTGAGTTCTCCTGTGAAGATGCCGGCCGAACCCCAATCGATAATTTATGCCGAATGGTAGAAGCAGCGATTAAAGCGGGTGCTCGTACGATTAATATTCCCGATACAGTGGGTTATACCGTGCCAAGTGAGTTTGGTGGCATTATTCAAACCTTATTTAATCGAGTACCGAATATCGACCAAGCGGTGATTTCGGTTCATTGTCATGATGATTTAGGTTTATCGGTTGCTAATTCTATTGCCGCAGTTGAAATGGGGGCACGCCAAGTAGAATGTACTATCAACGGTATTGGTGAGCGCGCCGGGAACTGTTCGCTAGAAGAAATAGCTATGATTTTAGCGACCCGTAAAGATTTGCTTAATGTTGAGTGTGGTATTAACGCCAAAGAAATTCACCGAACCTCATCGCTCGTCAGTCAATTATGTAATATGCCCATTCAAGCTAATAAAGCTATTGTGGGAACCAATGCGTTTTCTCACTCATCGGGTATTCATCAAGATGGCATGTTAAAAGCTAAAAATACTTACGAAATTATGACGCCAGAAAGCATTGGCTTGAATCGTAACAATATGAACATGACCTCACGCTCTGGCCGCCATGTGATTAAACATCGTATGGAAGAAATGGGTTATCAGCCAAGTGATTATGATATGGATAGCCTGTACGAGCAGTTTTTAACCTTGGCGGATAAAAAAGGTCAGGTATTTGATTACGATCTAGAAGCATTGGTATTTATGGAGTCGCAAGCACAAGACGATGATAAGTATCAGCTACAGCATATGATGGTGCATTCAGATTCGACTGAAGGAGTTGCCACCGCGACAGTGCGTATTGCGGTAGATGGTCAAGATATTACCGAAGCATCGACAGGAAACGGACCAGTCGATGCGGCTTATAATGCCATTGCACGTGCCACTGGTCGTCAGATCAATATTACTAACTATAAATTAAGTGCCAAAGGCGAAGGTCAAAATGCGCTTGGGCAAGTCGATATTACTGCCAAATATAGCGAGCAGATGTTCCACGGTGTTGGTTTAGCCACCGACGTGGTTGAAGCGTCAGCTAAAGCGTTAGTCCATGTGATGAACTTAGTATACCGCGCAGATAAGGTTGCTGATTTTAAACAACAGATCCATAAAGAAAGGGAGTTAGGTAGCGTATGAGTTATCAAATAGCAGTTTTGTCGGGTGATGGTATTGGTCCTGAAGTGATGGCTGAAGCGCGTAAAGTGCTTAGTGCAGTAGAAGCGCGTTTTGGATTAGACATTAACTATACCGAATATGATGTTGGCGGCATTGCCATTGATAACCATGGTTGTCCTTTACCTGACGCTACTTTAAAAGGCTGCGAAGCCGCGGATGCGATTTTATTTGGCAGTGTGGGTGGCCCTAAGTGGGAGCACTTGCCGCCAAATGATCAACCTGAACGCGGCGCATTATTACCGTTACGTGGTCACTTTGAGCTATTTTGTAATTTACGCCCAGCAAAATTACATGACGGTTTAGAGCACATGTCACCTTTGCGTAGTGATATTTCCGCCCGTGGTTTTGATGTTTTGTGTGTGCGTGAGTTAACCGGTGGCATTTATTTTGGTAAACCCAAAGGACGCCAAGGAGAGGGGGAAGATGAGGAAGCCTTCGACACTATGCGTTATAGCCGTCGTGAAATTAGCCGAATTGCCCGTATTGCTTTTGAAGCCGCCCGTGGACGTAAAAACAAGGTCACTTCAGTAGATAAAGCCAATGTGCTGGCTTGCTCAGTATTATGGCGCCAAGTAGTAGAGGAAGTGGCTAAAGATTTTCCTGACGTTACCTTAGAGCACATCTATATTGATAACGCGACTATGCAGTTATTACGTCGCCCTGATGAATTTGATGTGATGTTATGTTCTAACTTGTTTGGCGATATTTTATCCGATGAAATTGCCATGTTAACCGGATCTATGGGCTTGTTATCTTCTGCAAGTATGAATAGCACTGGCTTTGGATTATTTGAACCCGCAGGTGGCAGTGCGCCTGATATTGCTGGTAAAGGCATTGCGAACCCAGTGGCGCAGATTTTATCTGCCGCATTGATGTTGCGTCATAGCTTAAAGCAAGAAGATGCCGCAAACGCTATTGAACGTGCAGTAACAAAAGCACTAGCAAGTGGTTATTTAACTGGGGAACTGCTTTCTGCCGATAAGCGCAGCGAAGCAAAGTCGACAGCTCAAATGGGTGACTTTATCACTCAGGCAATTAAGGATGGTGTGTAATGGCCCAAGTGACCGGTAAAACCTTATATGAAAAAGTGTGGGATGCTCATATTGTTGCTAGCCCAGAAGGTGAAGCGCCAATAGTGTATGTTGATCGCCATTTAGTCCATGAAGTGACATCTCCACAAGCCTTTAGTGGTTTAAAAGTGGCTGGACGTAAGCTACGTGCGCCACAAAAAACCTTTGCGACAATGGATCACAACACCTCGACCCGCAGTGCCAGTCTTGATGCGCTTAGCCCTATGGCACGCACTCAAGTTGACACTCTAGCGCAAAATTGTAAAGAGTTTGGCGTGCGCTTATATGATATTCATCACCCAAATCAAGGTATTGTCCATGTAATGGGTCCCGAGTTAGGGATTACTCTGCCAGGTACTGTGATTGTTTGTGGCGATTCACACACTGCGACTCATGGTGCATTTGGTGCATTGGCATTTGGTATTGGCACCTCAGAAGTTGAGCACGTGCTTGCAACACAGACTTTACGTCAGTTAAAAGCCAAAACCATGAAGATTGAAGTTCGCGGTAAAGTGACCGATGGTGTAACAGCGAAAGACATCGTATTAGCGATTATCGGTACTTTAGGCATGGATGGTGGTACAGGTTATGTGGTTGAGTTTTGTGGTGAAGCTATTGAAGCATTAACCATGGAAGGACGGATGACCTTGTGTAATATGGCCATCGAAATGGGCGCGAAAGCCGGTATGGTAGCACCTGATGAAACCACTTTTAATTACCTTAAAGGGCGTGAGTTTGCACCTAAAGACGCCATGTGGGAGCAAGCCGTTGCAGCTTGGTCGCAATTGAAGACAGATGCTGATGCGGTATTTGATGCTGAAGTGGTGCTTTACGCTAACGATATTGCACCGCAGTTAACTTGGGGTACTAACCCTGGGCAAGTGGTGGCGATTGATGGCGTAGTACCTAACCCTGAGCAAGAAAGCAATGTAACTAATCGAACCAGTATGGTGAAAGCATTAGAGTATATCGGTCTTACGCCGGGTACCAAGATGACAGATATCAGCATTAATAAAGTCTTTATTGGTTCTTGTACTAACTCACGTATTGAAGATTTACGCTCAGCTGCTGCGCATGCTAAAAATCGTAAAGTGGCAGAAGGCGTAGTCGCGATTGTCGTGCCAGGATCTGGCCAGGTGAAGTTACAGGCAGAAGCGGAAGGCTTAGATAAGATTTTTATTGAAGCAGGTTTTGAATGGCGTTTACCGGGCTGCTCTATGTGTTTAGCGATGAATGATGACCGCTTAGAGGCGGGCGATCGCTGTGCATCAACCAGTAACCGTAATTTTGAAGGTCGACAAGGCCGTGGCAGTCGCACCCATTTAGTGAGTCCTGCTATGGCTGCTGCTGCAGCTGTTGCTGGGCACTTTGTTGATATTCGTCAACCTTATTAACGAGCTAAACAAGGATTTTTTATGCAAGCTTTTACAGCACATACCGGTTTAGCGGTAGCCATTGATAGCGCTAATGTTGATACCGACCAAATTATTCCCAAGCAATTTTTGTCTAAAGTTACGCGTGACGGTTTTGGGGTTCATTTATTTCATGATTGGCGTTATTTAGACGATGCCGGTGATAAGCCAAATCCTGAATTCGTATTAAACCAGCCTCGTTATCAAGGTGCTTCAATTTTAATCGCCCAGGAAAACTTTGGTTGTGGATCATCTCGTGAGCATGCGCCTTGGGCGTTAGCGGATTTTGGCCTTAGAGTGATCATTGCGCCGACATTTGCGGACATTTTTTACGGTAATTCGATCAATAATGGCTTATTACCGGTTAAGTTAACATCCACAGAAGTACAGCAATTGATTGATGAAGTGTCTGCCATACAAGGTGCGAAAATTACTGTAGATTTACAAGCGCTAACGGTGACGTCACCTTCTAGTTGTGTATTCAGTTTTACTATTGTGGAGTCTGCACGGCATAAGTTGCTTAATGGGTTAGACGCAATCGGATTAACACTGTCATTTGAGCAACAGATTAGTGACTACGAAGCGCATATACCGGCTTGGTACGCATAATCTTTTATTACAGAGTGTGTTAGGGTGTATTTATATCTGATGAATCACTGATTAAAAACCTCTTCATTACATCATGAAGAGGTTTTTTACTTTTTAATTGTAAAAAGTTTTATGTAACCATTTTGTGTCACAATTTTTTTAGCGTCAGAGTTTAGATCAATACGGTTAATTATTTTAGCTTACCTCTGTACGATATATTTTTTATAAGATACTGATTTTTAATTTTAAAATTTTAGCGATTCGCATCATTGATGAATTAAGTGTACAGCCATACCGTTTTATCCTTCCCCGAAAAATCATTAAATCAAAAGTTTGATCACGATCACAATTTGAAATTCAATCACTCACTTCTTGTTCGGTCTCTTTGTGCTGTTGCAAAGCTTTTTTGGATCAGTACACTGACGACTTCATTTAAATCGAGCTTTTGCTCTATATCAGTCGATTTATGCAGTTTGAATCTAAACACAGAGAATCATAATGAAAAAAACAGTGTTAACACTGGCGATAAGCGCCATTGTATTTGGGGCAACAACTCAAGTGAACGCCGCAGGTTTCCAACTTGCAGAATATTCAGCAACAGGTTTAGGCCGTGCATTTGCTGGTGAAGCTGCTATTGCAGACAATGCGTCAACTCAAGCGCGTAATCCAGCCATGCTGGCTTATCTAGAAGGCCGCCAAGTGTCAGCGGGTGGCATCTATGTTATGCCGAATGTTGATGTTGTTGGTGATGTGGCTATTTCTTCACCATTATTAGGTTCAGAGCCATTAGTCATAGGTGCTGACGCATATGATGTTGCCGACAATGCCCTAGTACCGAACTTTTATTATTCAAATCAGTTGAATGATCAATGGACTTGGGGTCTAGCGATTAATTCTAACTATGGTTTAGCCACCGATATTCCGGTAGCGGATGCGGCGGCTATTTTTGGCAGTAAAACCTCAATTACTACGGTCGAATTTAATCCTAATATAGCCTACCGTGTAGATGAATCATTTACCGTTGGCGCAGGTCTTCGAGTGGTATATGGCGAAGGTGAAGTTGGTGCAACCGCTCCTGGTTGGATTGATGCGATTAAAGCTAACCCTAACTTACCTGCAAGTATTGGTGCGCGCTTACCTTCTGGTGGAACCGAGTTAAAGTCAATGAAAGGTGATGATGTTGGCTATGGCTGGAAAGCGGGCGCGAGCTGGCAAATTAACTCAGCTAACCGCATCGGTTTGGCTTATCACAGTAGTGTCGATCTTAAATTAGACGGTCATGTGTCTGGTGTAATTTATAATGGCGGCCAAAACATTGAAATCGAAGGTTACTTACCGGTTGAATTGCCTGCATTTGCAGAGCTTGCTTCTTATCATCAGTTAACTAAAAACTGGGCTATGCATGCCAGTGTGAATTGGACTGAATGGAGCGTATTCGAGCAATTGGTGGCGTATTTTCCTGGTGATGTTAAGCCTGTAGGTAACCTAGAGTCAGACGTAGTTAAAGAAGAGAACTTTAAAGACAACTGGCGTTATGCCCTTGGTACTACTTATACCCTTAATGACCAATGGACATTACGTGCTGGTATGGCGCTAGATAAAACGGCGGTTGATGATCAACACCGTACTACAACCATTCCTGATTCTGACCGTTTATGGTTCAGTGTGGGTACTGGTTACCAAGTGTCTAAAAATCTGAATGTTGATCTGGGTGTGACTTACATTCGCACATATGGTGATGCACCGATTACTGAGAACCAAGATCTAGTAGGCCTTGCTGCAGTGAACTTTACTGGTGAAGCAACTGGCGATGTATGGTTAACCGGTATTCAGTTAAACTATAAGATGTAATCAGCTCTGCTAGTGTTGATCGTTAAGGCCTCGCAGTTGCGAGGCCTTTTTATTAGTTAAATAGTGATAAAACGTAAGATTATTTTTATCGTAATAACAGTGATAACTTGAGTCGCGCGGTACTATGCTTTCAAACCATGAACACCGTAATTTACATTCCTGCGGGTGTGACTAGATAATTAACCCCTTGGATATTAGTAAAGGCAATTGCCTGCAATAATTATATTTGTCGATCTAGTATGTGATATGGGTTTATTAAATAGACAAATAATACAAAAATAATCATATTAAAATGATATAGGAACTCAGATGGCTGCCAAAAAATACATTGTCGCATTAGATCAAGGCACGACAAGTTCTCGTGCCCTTGTGTTTGATCATCAAGCAAATATTGTCGCCGTTGCTCATCGTGAATTTACTCAACATTATCCGCAAGCTGGTTGGGTAGAGCATGATCCTATGGAGATATGGTCTTCACAAAGTTCAGTGTTGGTGGAAGTACTGACTCGAGCAGGAATTAGTCGTCATGATGTCGCTGCAATAGGGATTACTAATCAACGTGAAACCACTATAGTCTGGAATAAGCATACTGGTAAGCCAGTATGTAATGCGATTGTATGGCAATGTCGCCGCAGCCAGACAATATGTCAGCATCATAAGGCCTTAGGGGCTGAAGATATGGTGCGCCAAAAAACTGGACTAGTACTAGATCCATACTTTTCGGCGTCAAAAATTGAGTGGATTTTAGATAATGTTGCAGGGGCCCGTGAACAAGCTGAAGCCGGTGATCTATTGTTTGGCACGGTTGATACTTGGCTGGTGTGGAAACTCACCCAAGGTGAAGTTCATGTGACCGAACCAACCAATGCATCTAGAACCATGTTATTTAATATTCACACTAAACAGTGGGACCAAGAGTTACTCAATCTGTTTAATATCCCTCGTTCGATGTTACCTGAAGTGAAACCCTCATGCGCCATTTATGGCTATACCGAACTTGCAGGCAACTCAGTTCCTGTCGCTGGGATGGCTGGCGATCAGCAGTCGGCATTATTTGGCCAATTGTGTATTGAGCCTGGTATGGCAAAAAATACCTATGGTACTGGCTGCTTTTTGTTAATGAATACCGGTGACAAAGCCGTTGAGTCAACTCATGGTTTATTAACGACCATTGCGATTGGGGCTGACACAAAAGTGAATTATGCCCTAGAGGGTTCGGTATTTATGGGGGGCGCTATTATTCAATGGCTCCGTGATGAGTTAGGTCTTATTGCCGATGCGTGTGACACCCAATATTTTGCCGACAAAGTGGATGACACGAATGGCGTCTACTTGGTGCCAGCATTTGTGGGTTTAGGAGCCCCTTATTGGGATGCTGATGCCCGAGGTGCCATCATAGGCTTAACCCGCGGCGCTAATCGAAACCATATTATTCGAGCCGCATTAGAAGCCATTGCATATCAATCTCGTGACGTGCTGGATGCCATGAGTAAAGATTCTAATGTGCCGTTAACACAAATTCGAGTCGATGGTGGTGCGGTGGCAAATGACTTTTTAATGCAATTTCAAGCTGATATTACAGGTGCAACGGTTATTCGTCCTCGGGTCACTGAAACGACTGCTATGGGGGCTGCATTTCTAGCGGGTTTAGCTGTTGGGGTATGGCAGTCGACTGATGAGTTGCAGATTATGTTGTCTACTGAGCGCGAGTTTACGTCAACTATGGACGAAGCTACTCGAGCAAAGTTGTACCAGGGGTGGAAGCAAGCTGTGTCGCAAGTCAGCCCAAACGGTAACTTTGCTTAACGAAGTAAGCATTACACTTCAATATCAATATGCTGGCTGGTGGTTTCTCCACGGGTGGAGAATCGCTTATCCGTTTTCATTGGTCTAATTCGGCTAGCGCCATTTTTTTTCTCATTAACGGTTCTCGGTTTAGAACGCCTTTCTTGACGAGGGGCCTCTTGGCGTTGAATCGGGACTTTATGAGCAATATTAGGTGGCAATTGTGACTGTGGCGCCTCGTGGCTGTCGGCGCTGATAGCACTGGTATGTTTGACGTTTTCAACAATCCGTTTACGCTCACTCACCGCCTGTACTGGCCTAGCCAACATGGCATAAATGCTATCGATACTCATGATGCTCTCCCATATTGGTTAAATGAATGTGATTGTTAACCACCTTAACTGTTTATCGGCACAAATTGATTAAAATGTAATCTTTTAGATAGAAGCTCATTTAGGAAGCGCTTTTATCAGGTGGATCATTGGCGTTATCGCTACCCACTGCCGAAAGTAGATATGATGAGCCATGTTAATCTTCAATTGCTTTAAATTTGTTCAACCATTACCCCACGCTAGCAGAATAATACCAACATCGCGACACTTTCCTACTTCAACTCAGCCAGGTATTAAGCGCGAGCTGGATGTAGTCTTTGCGTATTCACCTTGTCGTTCACTTGCATTCATGAGCGCTTTTTACTATTTATCCATTGAGCTAATTCAACCTTGTACCTTTTGAGGCATTAAGAAAAATTAACTGTGATTACGAGATGAATTGATAAAATGCTTGCCCTTAACATAGGGCCTTTAATGTCCAACATTGTGATATTTAACCGTGGATGTTAACCATAATTTGATGATGATTAATTGCTTAAGTATTGCGACCCTGCTTATTTAAGCAAAATGTCTATTAAGGTTAATCATGAGTTTGTGTGCTTTACAAACTGCGCGTTACATACTGCTATCGAGAGCAATGGGTAGATATAAAGGTAAGATTAAGTGGTTTTTTAGCCATATAAAGTAGACCCAGTCGACTATTTGTTAATTTTTAATGAACTTAAAACCGAGTAGCTGAGCAGTATTACGATATAAAGATGGAGTATTCGAACCATAAAGTAAGTTTAATAAAAAAGATCTCCAGTCTATTTTAGCCGATAAAGTGACCGTTATGTCTCTGGTTTAACTCATTTACCCTGATTTTTAGCTGTTTTTTTCAGACGGCTCTGTCATTCATCCCGCTTGATATTAATTTGCTGCTAACCCGCTTGGGGTATGGATTTAATATATCTGTCCATTGCTTGACAACACTTGCATAGAGTCCCTAAACTTAGCATTTGTGGGAAGAAGTGGATCATTGTGGATCAAATGATAACAATAAGGGCTAAATAACGTGTTTCGTGGCGCCAGTGCAATCAACATGGATGCAAAAGGACGGATCGCAATTCCAGCGAGATACCGTGATGCGTTACGTGTGGAGCATGCCGGCACTGTGATTATGACCGTTGATATTGATGCCGCTTGTTTGTTGATTTATCCGTTACACGAATGGGAGCAGATTGAAGCAAAGTTGAGACTGCTTTCTGACACTGATCCACTTGAGCGATCCTTTAAACGAAAATTACTAGGTCATGCACAAGATTGTGAACTAGACAGCCACGGACGTATTGTGATTCCGCCGGCATTGCGAAGTTTCGCCAGCTTAGAAAAGAAAACCATGCTGGTGGGCTTACTGAATAAATTTGAATTATGGGAAGAGTCAGCTTGGCAACAACAAATGGATGATGGCAATACGCTCATTCAAAGCCAAGATTTAGCCAGCAATGAACGCTTGGCACACTTTTCACTGTAGTTATCTAAAAGGTTAGAAGAACCCAATGAGCCAAGAGTTTGCCCATTTATCTGTATTACTCAATGAGACCGTAGACGGACTCAACATCCAAAGTGATGGCATCTACATTGATGGCACTTTTGGCCGTGGTGGGCATTCGCGTCATGTGTTAAGCCATTTGGGTGAAAACGGTCGCCTAATTGCGATTGACAGAGATCCGCAAGCGATTGAGGCAGCTAAACAGTTTGCTGATGATCCACGCTTTCAAATTGTTCACGGTGGCTTTGGTCAATTAGCTGAATATGTCGAAGAACTTGGCCTGACGGGCAAAATCAATGGTGTATTGCTTGATCTTGGCGTGTCGTCGCCACAATTAGATGATGCAGAACGCGGCTTTAGTTTTTTACGCGATGGCCCGCTCGATATGCGTATGGACAATAGCCAAGGTCAAACTGCAGCCCAGTGGATAGCACGTGCAGAAATTGAAGACATGGCATGGGTATTTAAAACTTATGGTGAAGAAAAAAATTCGCGCCATATTGCACGATGCATTGCAGCCGATCGTGAAAAAACGCCTTTTTTACGCACGAAAGACTTAGCTGATTTGATCGCGCGGATCACCAAAAATAAAGAGCGAAATAAGCATCCTGCCACGCGAGTGTTTCAAGCTATCCGCATTTATATCAACAGTGAATTAGAGCAAATAGATCAAGCGCTTGAAGGTGCTTTAGCTGTGCTAGCTCCCCAAGGTCGCTTATCAGTGATCAGTTTTCATTCTTTAGAAGATCGTATGGTTAAGCGTTTTATACGCCGCCATAGCCAAGGTGAAAGCGTGCCACATGGATTACCTATCATGGAGGCCGAGCTTAATAAATCGCGTAAATTAAAGGCGGTGAGTAAAGCACTAAAGCCTTCTGATGCAGAATTAGAGTTAAATCCACGCGCGCGCAGCTCAGTGTTACGAGTTGCAGAGCGTCTGGATTACTAACTATCGAGGGTAATGTGAGCCAATCACCATTAAATTTACCTCGAATTGTATTACTCGATATGTGGCAGCACAAATGGGTGTTGCTTCTTATTTTATTAATTGTAATCAATGGTGTAGCCGTAGTTTATACCAGTCATGTAACGCGTAAATTGATCACTCAGTGGGATCAATTGTTGCAAGAGCAAGATCGCTTAGATATTGAATGGCGAAACTTATTATTAGAAGAACAATCGCAATCAGAGCACAGTCGTGTGACTCGAATTGCAACCAAAGAACTAAACATGTCTCGGCCGCTTCCTAAGGAGGAAGTTATCATTCGAGTCCAGTGAGCATAGGGAATATGGCTAGACAAGCGAAGCAGAAATTAGGTCACGAACTCATCCCATGGCGTTTATACGTTGTGGTGGGATTCGTATTGCTATTATTTTGCAGTTTAGTTGCCCGTGCAGCCTATATTCAAATTATTGAGCCAGATAAACTCCGTCACGAAAGTGATATGCGCACCCTACGCACAACCAGTAACCAAGTTCAGCGAGGTTTAATCACTGATCGCAATGGCGATATGCTCGCAGTCAGTGTACCTGTGCAAGCGGTGTGGGCCGATCCTAAGCACGCTCATGACCAAGATGCATTTAAAGATATGCGCCGTTGGCAAGCTCTTGCCGATGTACTGCAAGAGCCAGTCGATGAGCTGGTGGATAAAGTTAAAAATCACCCGAATAAGCGCTTTGTATATTTAAAACGTCAGGTAACCTCCGCCGTTGCAGACTACATTGAGCAGTTGAAAATCGGTGGCATTTACCTTAAAGCAGAATCTCGCCGTTATTATCCTTCAGGTGAAATTGCCGCTCAGTTAATCGGTATTACCAATATCGACGATGTCGGCATTGAAGGCATTGAAAATACTTATAATACCTGGTTAACAGGCACACCCTCTAAGCAAAAAGTCCGTAAATCTCGCGATGGCAGCGTGGTTGAGCGTTTAGATATGGTCCAAGAGGGCGAAAGCTCTAACGATTTAGTGCTCAGTATCGATCAGCGTATTCAGCAATTAGCCTACCGTGAATTAAAGCGTGCAACAGAAGTATACCAAGCGACATCTGGGTCTGTGGTGGTGATAGACGTCAATACCGGTGAAGTGTTGGCGATGGTCAATACTCCCTCATATAACCCTAATGCCCGTGATAATTTGCAGCCACACCGCATGCGTAACCGTGCCTTAACTGACACATTTGAGCCAGGGTCAACAATTAAACCTTTTGTTGTTGCTGCCGCGCTTGAAGCTGGCACAGTGAAAGTCAATGAATTGATATCGACATCGCCTGGTTGGATGCGCATTGGCGGGCGTCAAGTGCGTGACTCGAGTAATTATGGTGACATGACCTTAGCCAAAATTCTGGTGAAGTCGAGTAACGTAGGAATTAGTAAACTGTCCTTGTCTATGCCCATTGAACAATTATTAGGCACTTACCAATCTATGGGGGTCGGCAATTATTCAGGGATCAATTTAACCGGTGAAAGTGCTGGGTTAATTCATAATCGTCATCGTTGGTCTGACTTTGAGCGTGCCACTCTGTCTTTTGGTTATGGTTTTACTGCCACTCCGTTACAAATTGCCCGTATGTACGCCACCTTAGGCAGTGGTGGAATATTGTATCCTGTGTCTATTTTAAAACTGAAACAGGCGCCCGAAGGTAAGCAGGTTATTTCACGTAAAGTCGCCTATGACGTTATGGAAATGCTCGTTGGGGTTACTGAAACGGGAGGCACGGGAACTAAAGCTCATATTGATGGCTACCCTGTAGCCGGTAAGTCCGGTACTAGCCGTAAAGCGGTAGCGGGTGGTTA
Source organism: Shewanella sp. SR43-4 (assembly GCF_014163845.1). Taxonomy (NCBI): domain Bacteria; kingdom Pseudomonadati; phylum Pseudomonadota; class Gammaproteobacteria; order Alteromonadales; family Shewanellaceae; genus Shewanella; species Shewanella sp. SR43-4. Next base: position 51,552 of record NZ_JACJEB010000021.1, read on the forward strand.
TGGCGATGATTATGTTGCTTTATTTGCCGGTGTGGCTCCAGTTCATAACCCTCGTTTAGCGATTTCTGTGGTCATTAATGAACCAAAAGGTGACAAGTATTACGGTGGCGACGTAGCGGGTCCCGCCTTTGCTAAAATTATGTCTGGTGCTTTACAAATGCTTAATGTTGAACCTATTTCAGAGCAGGAAGCCGTTCATTTGGCTACTGCGCGAGGAGCGCAGACCAATGTTATTAAATGATTTATTAGCGCCATGGTTCCATTACTCTGGTCGCGAATCGATTAGTGGTTTAACCCTAAATAGCCGTGAAGTGCAAGCTGGCAGTTTATTTGTGGCCCTGCCTGGCTATAAAGTTGATGGTCGATCATTCATTTCTCAAGCGGTTCAAGCAGGCGCTACAGCAATACTTATCCATACTGATAATCCAGATGAACATGGCTTAGTCGATCGCCTTCAGTATAACGTGCCATTAGTGTATTTTTTTCAATTAGGTCGGCAGTTATCGGCCGTTGCCGCGCAGTTTTATTTGTCCAACCGTCAGTCGTTGTCATTAATTGGTATCACAGGAACTAATGGCAAAACTTCGGTCAGCCAAATTATCGCGCAAATAGTTGCCTTACTTGGTCATCAAGCCGCTGTTATGGGCACATTAGGCAATGGTTTGTGGGGGCAACTTGTTGACAGCGGTAATACCACTGCCGATGCGATCACCATTATGCGTCAGCTTGGTGAATTTATTGCTCAAGGCACAGAAGTGTGTGCCATGGAAGTCTCAAGCCATGGCTTAGTCCAAGGGCGTGTCGAAGCGGCGCCGTTTGAGATTGCTGTGTTTACTAACCTAAGCCGTGATCACCTAGATTATCACGGTGATATGGACTCCTACGCTGCGGCTAAAAAACGCCTATTTCAATTTCCTAGTGTCCAACACGGGGTGATTAATATTGATGATGCTGTTGGCGCAAAATGGCTGACTGAACTGGCAAATGATAAGCATAAATCTTTCAGTATTAAGGGTAATACTACAGCCGACTTTTACTGTGACGCTATTGAATATCATGATGCTGGTGTTACTGCAACGCTACATTTTGTCGAGATCGATAGCGGCCAACGAGTAAGTACGCCGTTTAGTTCACCGTTATTAGGTGCCTTTAATTTATCGAATCTTTTGGCCGCGATCTCTGCTTTGTACCTTCAAGGAATGGCAATGGCATCGATATTGGCCGTCATTCCAAAACTGGTGCCTGTGGCTGGTCGTATGGAGCGTTTTGCCTCAATGAATAAGGCTACTTTAGTGGTCGATTACGCTCATACTCCAGATGCCATTGAACAAGCACTAAAAGCGTTAAGACTGCACTGCAAAGGCACATTATGGTGTGTATTTGGTTGTGGCGGCGATCGTGATAAAGGTAAACGGCCTTTAATGGCACAAGCCGCAGAACAGTATGCAGATAAAGTCATGATCACTAGCGATAATGCTCGCAGTGAAGATCCGCAAACTATTATCGATGATATTTTGCAGGGCATTAGTCAACCGCAAAATGTGCTTAGCCAGGTTGACCGTATTGAAGCGATTACCCGTGTAGTGTCATTGGCACAAGCTGACGATATTGTACTGCTTGCTGGAAAAGGCCATGAAACCTATCAAGAAGTGGCTGGTGAGCGAATTGACTACGATGAACGTGCGTTAGCATTAACCTTGTCTCAGGAGGCATCATGATTAGCGTCACTTTGTCGGAATTGGCTCAGCATCTTAATGGCATGTTAGCAGGCCAAGATAGATTGATTAACAATGTCAGTACTGACAGCCGTAATATTAGCGCGCAATGCTTATTTGTTGCTTTAAAAGGCGAGCGTTTTGATGGCCATGATTTTGCCGTAACAGCCATAAACAATGGTGCAGAAGCGCTTTTGGTTGATCATTTATTAGTGGATCACCCTTTTGGCGCCGATATCCCGCAAATTGTGGTCGCCGATACGCAAAAGGCGCTGGGTCAGATAGGCATATTTGTTCGTCAAGCTGTGGCACCTATTTGCGTGGCATTGACCGGATCAAACGGTAAAACCAGTGTTAAAGAAATGCTAGCCACTATTTTAGCTCAGCACCATAAAGTGTTATTTACTGCAGGTAATTTTAATAACGAAATTGGCGTGCCATTAACCTTGATGCGTTTAAGTGAAGGCGACGAATACGGGGTATTTGAGCTTGGTGCAAATCATAGTGGTGAGATTGATTACACCTCATCATTAGTCCATCCACGAGTCGCACTGGTGAATAATGTCGGCAGTGCTCACCTTGAAGGATTTGGGTCGCTTGAAGGCGTTGCACAGGCAAAATCGGAGATATTTAATCATCTTTCACAAGATGGCACAGCGATTATTAATGCTGACGATAAGTTTGCCGATTTTATGCTGCAACGCTCCAAAGACCATAAACAATTACGTTTTTCATGTGACATGAATGTTGATGCAGACGTTACCGCGACAAATATCGTGGCCGATGCCAATGGTTGTTATCAATTTACATTGACGTTTAACGGCCAGCATGTGCAGGTACATTTGCCATTGGCTGGAATGCATCAAGTGAGTAATGCTCTTGCCGCGGCATCAATGTCGATTGCGTTGGGATTATCGCTTACTAACATTGCCCAAGGCTTTTATTTACTCATTCCCGTAAAAGGGCGTATGCAGCCACATGAACTTGGCCGAGTGTTATTAATTGATGATAGTTATAACGCTAATCCAACATCCGTGAGTGCAGCAATTGATTGGTTGCAACAACGTGATGGATATCGTTGTTTAGTGCTGGGAGATTTAGGCGAATTAGGCGACAATGCCGCCCCTTTGCACGCTAGCATTGGAACGCAGGCTAAAAATGCAACAATCGAGGCGCTGTTTTGTTGTGGTCAGTTATCGGCCAATACCAGTGAAGCATTCGGTAGTGAGCATTTTCCAGCTCAAGAAGCATTGATCGTGGCATTAAAAAAACAGTTAGCAAGCACCACAGGTCATATCACAGTTTTAGTTAAAGGTTCCCGCAGCGCCGCCATGGAGCGAGTTGTGGACAGTTTATTAGATGCCTATGGGCGTGGGGAGTTAGTGTAAATGCTGGTTTATCTAGCCGAGTATTTAACCCAGTTTTATTCTGGGTTTAACGTTTTTTCATATGTAACGTTTCGGGCTATTTTAGGCTTGTTAACCGCATTGGTGTTTAGTTTGTGGTGGGGGCCGATATTAATTAAGCGCCTGCAAATGCTGCAAATTGGCCAAGTGGTTCGAAGTGATGGCCCTGAGTCACACTTTAGCAAACGTGGTACGCCGACCATGGGCGGCATAATGATCCTTGCGGGTATTTTTATCAGTGTGCTGTTATGGGGTGATTTATCTAACCGTTACGTGTTAGTTACCTTATTCGTATTAGCCACTTTTGGTGCGATTGGCTTTATTGATGATTACCGTAAAGTGGTAAAAAAAGATACTAAAGGCCTGATTGCTCGTTGGAAATATGCTCTACAGTCTATCGCTGCGTTAGTGGTGGCAGTGTTTTTATATAGCTCCTCGACCATGGGTGGGGAAACCCAATTAGTGGTGCCGTTTTTTAAAGATATTATGCCTCAGTTAGGCATGATGTTTATTGTTTTAGCGTACTTCACCATTGTTGGTGCGAGTAATGCGGTGAATTTAACAGATGGCTTAGATGGCCTAGCGATTATGCCAACCGTAATGGTCGCCGCAGCTTTTGCATTAATCGCTTACTTATCTGGTCATGCTCAGTTTGCCAGTTATCTACATATCCCTCATTTACCTTTAGCGGGTGAGTTAGTGATTGTGTGTACCGCAATGGTAGGCGCAGGTTTAGGTTTTCTGTGGTTTAACACTTATCCAGCGCAAGTGTTTATGGGCGATGTGGGTTCATTAGCACTGGGCGCAGCTTTAGGTGTGATTGCTATTTTAGTTCGCCAAGAAATTTTGCTGGTGATTATGGGTGGCGTTTTTGTTATGGAAACCGTATCGGTGATCCTGCAGGTGGGCTCATATAAATTACGCGGCCAACGCATTTTTCGTATGGCGCCGATCCATCATCATTATGAGTTAAAAGGGTGGCCAGAGCCGCGGGTTATTGTGCGTTTTTGGATTATCTCGTTGTTTTTAGTGTTACTAGGTCTTGCGACGTTAAAATTACGCTAAGCAATTAATAAAGGTCAGTATTATGCAAACTCAATACACGCACATTGTTTTAGGCTTGGGGGCTACAGGGCTCTCGGTCGTGCGTTTTTTAGCGACTAAAGGCATCAAACCTTTAGTGATGGACAGTCGTCGTCATCCGCCTGGTGCAGATACCTTGGCGCAAGAGTTTGCCGATATTGAGTTATTAGCCGGTGGGTTTGATTGTCGTTATTTAGTTCAGGCTAGCCAAATTATCATTAGCCCAGGTGTGCCTGTTGATACGCCTGAAGTGCGTGCGGCATTAGACATGGGCATTGAAGTGATTGGTGATATTGAGTTATTTGCCCGAGAGATAGCGGATAGAAAACCGTGTGTTGTTGGTATCACTGGGTCAAATGGTAAATCTACAGTAACGACCTTAGTATATGACATGCTGCTAACGGCCGGTAAGTCGGTGGCTATTGGCGGCAATATTGGTACGCCAGCGCTGGATTTATTGCCTCAAAATGCTGATTTTTTTGTACTTGAACTGTCGAGTTTTCAACTTGAAACCACTGCTTCGTTACATTGTATTGCGGCTACATGCCTTAATATTAGCGAAGATCATATGGATCGCTATAGCGACCTAAACTCCTACCGCGAAGCAAAGTTACGTTTATATCCACAAAGCCGTTTTGTCATGTATAACCGCGATGATGAATTAACTTATCCAATTGAACCAATGAATCAAAATAATTTTGGTTTAGGCGTGCCTGAAGGTGATGCGTGGGGATTAAGTGATGGCAAGATTTTTCATGGTGATAGCGAAATTATGAATCTAAATGAAGTGACCTTAATTGGCAGTCATAATCACGCTAACTTATTAGCCGCAATGGCATTAGCGGATGCTTGCGGGGTTGGTAAAGAGTCCATGATTGAAGTGGCTAAAACCTTTGCTGGTTTAAGCCATCGTTGTGAGCTTGTCGGTGTGAAACAAGGTGTGACGTACATCAATGACTCCAAAGCGACTAATGTTGGCGCAACAGTTGCCGCACTGGAAGGGCTTAACTCGCATTTAGGCGATTTATACTTGATCGCTGGCGGCGATGGTAAAGGCAGCGATTTTCGTCCCCTTGCAGAACCGCTTTCCAATATTACTCAATTGATTACCTTGGGCCGAGATGGGCGCAAAATAGCCAAATTAAAATCAGGAGCTATTGAGGTCACATCGATGGCTGAGGCCGTTGCAAAAGCCGCTGAGTTAGCATCGTCTGGTGATATCGTATTATTGTCTCCGGCGTGTGCCAGTCTAGATATGTATAAGAATTTTATGGCTCGCGGTGATGATTTTAGAAAATGTGTGGAGTCATTAGCCGATGGCGAATAACGAGCAGCAACTGAGCTTGTTTAAACGGGGCCTTAATTGGACTTTACCCTCGTTATTATCAGGTGAACAAACACCTGATATGCCATTGTACGACCGTAGTTTTCTCGTCGCGATAGTCGGTTTGATGTGTTTTGGCTTTGTCATGGTGATGTCCGCGTCAATGCCTGAAGCAACTAAGCTGACAGGCGATCCATTTTATTTTATGTACCGCCATGTGCTCTATCTTGTTGGCTGTGTGGTGATTGCATTTGTGGTGCTTAAGTTCGAAGTCAGCTATTGGGAAAAAAATAGCGGCATGCTGATGCTTGGAGTACTGGTCTTATTGATCGCTGTGCTGTTTATTGGCACATCGGTAAATGGTGCGCGTCGATGGTTGTCTATTGGTCCCATTAGGATCCAAGTCGCCGAAATGGCCAAGTTTGTATTTATTGTTTACATGGCGGGTTACTTAGTTCGTCGTCATGGTGAATTGCGTGAAAACCGTAAAGGCTTTTACAAACCGATTGGCGTTTACGGTTTGTTCGCTGTGTTGATCCTATTACAGCCCGATTTGGGTACTGTGGTCGTGTTGTTCGTGTGTACTGTAAGCCTACTTTTTTTGGCTGGTGCTCGCATTACTGACTTTATGGTGTTGGTGTTACTAGGCGTAGCGACATTCGTATTGCTGGTGTTATTTGAGCCTTATCGTATGCGACGAGTGACTTCGTTTATGGATCCATGGGAAGATCCTTTCGGCAGTGGTTATCAGTTAACGCAATCGTTGATGGCTTACGGTCGGGGTGATTGGTTTGGTCAGGGGCTAGGTAACAGTATTCAGAAGCTTGCTTATTTACCAGAAGCGCATACTGACTTTATCTTTGCGGTGATCGGTGAAGAACTCGGGTTTATCGGTATTATTATGGTGTTATGCGCACTGTTTTTCATTGCTATTCGTGCGATTAGACTGGGTAATTTATGTTTGAAAATGCAACGTCCTTTTGAAAGTTATGTCGCTTATGGTGTAGGCATTTGGGTGTGTTTTCAGACAGTCGTTAATGTGGGAGCCAGTATTGGTATGTTACCAACCAAAGGTCTTACGCTGCCGTTTATTAGTTATGGTGGCAGTAGTTTGTGGATTATGACCGCTGCGGTGATGTTGCTCATTAGGATCGATCATGAACGTCGAGTTAGTTTGGTACAAGCTGTAAAAGGGAGAACAAGTTAATGAACAGTAATATTGGCCGTTCTCCTAAGATATTGATTATGGCTGGCGGTACGGGTGGGCATGTTTTCCCGGCACTAGCAGTAGCAAAGTACTTAGCTGACAAAGGTTGGCAAGTACGTTGGTTAGGTACAGCCGATCGTATGGAGGCTCGTCTCGTGCCACAGCATGGATTTGATATTGAATTTATCGATATTAAAGGTGTGCGGGGTAATGGGCTCATACGTAAGTTAGCGGCTCCGTTTAAAATTATACGTTCAATTATTCAAGCTAAAGCTGTGATTGATGACTTTCAGCCCGACGTCATTCTAGGGATGGGCGGGTTTGCCAGTGGCCCTGGTGGCGTGGCGGGTAAATTAGCTGGTATTCCGCTGGTGTTGCATGAGCAAAATGCCATTCCAGGATTAACCAACAAATTGCTGTCTAAGATTGCCAAAAAGGTTTTGTGTGCATTTCCTAATACCTTTGCCAGTGATGTGGCCAATGTTGAGGTGGTAGGCAATCCCATTCGCCAAGAGCTGATAGAGTTAGGCGAACACATTAAAACTCCACAAGCAGATGCGTTAAGGGTGCTAGTGGTGGGTGGCAGTTTAGGCGCAAAAGTATTGAATGACGTTATGCCAGCGGTGGTGGCTCATTTATGCAAATATCATTCACTGACAGTTTGGCACCAAGTGGGCAAAAACAACCAAGTAAGTGTCAAGGCTAACTACCAACAGCTTGGGCAGTCCGACAGTGTCAATGTTGCTGAATTTATTGATGATATGGAAGCCGCTTATCGTTGGGCTGATGTCGTAGTCTGTCGATCAGGTGCTCTTACTGTATCAGAACTGGCTGCTGTGGGCTTACCGAGTATTTTAGTGCCATATCCACATGCAGTGGATGATCACCAAACCGTAAATGCATCGGTACTTGTTGATGCTGGCGCAGGATTTTTATTACCACAAACCATTTTAAATGCAGATAATCTTGCGGAAAAGTTGCAGTTATTTGCTGAGAATAGACAAGAACTAGCCCAGATGGGGCTTAAAGCAAGAGGTGTAGCAGTATTAGATGCCACTGAACGAGTAGCAGATATTTGTGCCTCATTTGCGAGAAAGGGTTGAAATGACAAAGACAGAAAAATACGCACAGCTTCGTAGCATGATCCCTGAGATGAGACGGATCAAACGCATTCATTTTGTTGGCATTGGTGGTGCTGGCATGGGTGGGATTGCGGAAGTGCTAGTGAATGAAGGCTATCAAGTGAGCGGTTCGGATATTGCCATCAATAGTGTGACTGAACGTTTAGTCAGTTTGGGTGCGAAAATCATTATTGGCCATCAGGCCCAAAGTGTTGAGCAGGTTGATGTCGTCGTGGTTTCAACAGCGATTAACCAGCAAAATCCTGAGATTATCGCAGCCAAAGAATTACGTATTCCGATAGTACGTCGTGCAGAGATGCTAGCCGAGTTAATGCGCTATCGCCATGGTGTTGCCATTGCAGGTACTCACGGTAAAACCACCACTACCAGCTTAATTGCCAGTGTATATGGTCAAGCTGAACGCGACCCCACATTTGTCATCGGTGGCTTACTCAATAGTGCAGGTACCAATGCACGCTTAGGCACTAGTCGATACCTTATTGCTGAAGCAGACGAAAGTGATGCAAGCTTTTTACATTTGCAACCAATGGTGAGTGTGGTCACCAATATTGAAGCCGATCATATGGATACCTATGGTGGTGATTTTGAAAAGTTGAAAACCACCTTTATTGATTTTTTACATAACCTGCCGTTTTACGGTGTAGCCGTTATGTGCATTGATGATGAGGTTATTCGCGAAATCATGCCGCGTATTGGCCGACAAGTTGTGACCTATGGTTTTAGTGACGATGCCGATGTACAGGCGATTAATTTTTCTCAAAACGGCCATCAGTCAAGCTTTACGGTGAAACGTCACAATAAAGAGAATCTCGATATTGTGCTTAATTTGCCAGGCGAGCATAACGTACTTAATGCATTAGCTGCGATTGCTGTTGCCAGTGAAGACGACATTGATGATAGCGCTATTGTGCAAGCGCTTGCACAATTTGAAGGTATTGGTCGACGTTTTCAGCATTTAGGTGAATTTGAAACACCTAATGGCAATGTGATGCTAGTAGATGATTACGGTCATCATCCAAGTGAAGTATTAGCAACGATTAAAGCGGCTAGGGCTGGTTGGCCAGATAAGCGCCTAGTTATGGCATATCAGCCGCATCGATACAGCCGTACCCGTGATTTATATGAAGATTTTGTCGATGTGTTGTCGCAAGTAGATTGTTTATTATTATTAGATGTTTATGCCGCTGGTGAAGCGCCTATTCCCGGTGCGGACGGACGCGCTTTATGTCGCTCTATTCGCTTACGTGGCCAGATAGACCCTATTTTTATTGCCAGTCCAGATCAGCTTGCCGCGGTATTGCCTGATGTATTGCAACATGGTGATTTATTCATGACCCAAGGTGCAGGTAATATTGGTAGTTTATCGAAAGAATTAGCTCAGAATAATCTGGGTTGTAAAGTACTTGCTGAAGAGTAATAAAGCGATTGATTTTTCACCAATTATTGCGTGTAAAAATCGAGCTTTAAACCTTCTGAATTGGTCTATATAATGACCGATCTTTTGGGATTAACTCCGGAACAATATCAGAGGCGGATTTAAGGTGTCGTGGAGCGATAAAGGGCGGCAACTAAAACATAAACTGGCTCGTGTTAATTGGTATTTTTGCACTGGCGTACTGTTTTTATGCAGTGTACTTGGCACCGTAGTATGGGGTGGGGTGAAATTGCATGATCTGCTCAATGATGCAGATGCATTACCAATTGAAGCGGTTGCCATTAAAGGCGAGCGAATTTATACCACCGATGACGAGATAAAGAACGCCTTGCAATCATTAATGCAAAGTAGTTTTTTTAGTGCCGATGTTGCGGATGTTCAAAAAGCATTAGAAGCTTTGCCGTGGGTTTATCATGCATCTGTTAGGCGTGAATGGCCGGCAAAGTTTAAGATCACTTTACAAGAGCAGCAAGCTGTAGCGCATTGGAATGAAGTGTCTTGGCTCAATACTAATGGTGAGGTTTTTGATGCGTTAGCGCATGCAGAACATGATACGTTACCTAAGTTATATGGCCCTGAAGGGGCTGAAATGGAAGTCTTGACCAGCTATAAGCAGTTAGATGAGTTATTGACGATAAACCAGTTTAAGTTGGCCAGTTTACGCCTAAGTCCACGTCATGCTTGGCATGCAGTATTGGCTAATGGGATTCAAATTGAACTTGGTCGAGAAGATAAAATGGCAAGGATACAACGCTTTATAAATGTGTATCCTACTTTGAAGCAAAGTGATAAACCCGTTGCAACCGTTGATTTACGTTACGATACCGGGTTCGCCGTAGGTTGGGATGATTCAGAAAAAGAGAGTCGACAATAAATGACCAAAAATCAGGAAAGAAACCTCATCGTGGGGTTAGATATAGGGACATCCAAAGTCGCAGTGATCATTGGCGAAGTATTACCTGATGGTGAAATTAGTGTCATTGGTTTAGGTAATCATCCTTCTCGCGGTATGGACAAAGGCGGCGTAAATGACCTCGACTCTATCGTACGCAGCGTGCAGCGAGCGTTAGATCAAGCAGAGCTTATGGCAGATTGTCAGGTTGCCTCTGTGTATTTAAGCATTTCGGGTAAGCACATTGCTTGTCAAAATGAAAATGGCATGGTGTCGATTAACGACGAAGAAGTGACTCAGGAAGATGTTGACAACGTTATTCATACCGCGCGCTCGGTTAAGATCCCGACAGAACGTCGTATTTTACACGTATTGCCACAAGAATATTCTATCGATGTTCAAGACGGGATTAAGAGCCCAATTGGCATGTCGGGCATGCGTATGGAAGCGAAAGCGCATATCGTGACCTGTGCCAATGATATGGCCAAAAATATTACTAAGAGTGTTGAACGCTGTGGGCTAAAAGTTGACGATTTAGTGTTTTCTGGTATCGCCTCAGCAGATTCAGTGCTCACAAATGATGAGAAAGATTTAGGTGTGTGTATTGTTGATATTGGTGGTGGAACAACTGATATTGCTGTATATACCAACGGCGCATTACGGCATTGTGCGGTGATCCCAGTAGCGGGCAATCAAGTCACTAGTGACATCGCCAAGATATTCAGAACGCCCTTAACGCATGCAGAGCAAATTAAGGTGCAATTTGCCAGTGCCAGAAGTTCAACCGTCAGTCGTGAAGACAGTATTGAAGTACCATCAGTAGGTGGTAGACCTTCACGCAGCATGTCACGTCATACGCTGGCAGAAGTGGTAGAGCCAAGATACCAAGAATTGTTTGAGCTTGTGCTTAAGCAGTTACAAGATAGCGGATTAGAAGATCAAATTGCTGCAGGGATTGTACTTACCGGAGGAACGTCATCGATATCGGGTGCCGTTGAAATTGCAGAAGCAACCTTTGGTATGCCAGTTCGTGTTGCCTCTCCGCTACCAGTTAAAGGATTATACGAATATGTGGATCAACCAATCTATTCTACCGGAATAGGGTTGCTTCATTATGGCGCAAGGCGAGTTATCGAACGACAGTTCGAGCGACCTGAGCGACAAGGGGTTACCAGCTTTTTGAATCGGGTCAAAAGTTGGTTTAAAGGTGAATTTTAATAACGCAGACAAACGGAGATCAGACAATGTTTGAGATCATGGATACACATTCAGACGAAGCGGTGATTAAAGTCATCGGCGTCGGTGGCGGCGGCGGAAATGCTGTCGAACATATGGTAAAACACAGCATCGAAGGTGTTGAATTTATCGTCACAAATACAGATGCACAAGCACTACGTAAATCAAGTGCGGGTTCAACTATCCAGCTAGGGCGCGATGTTACTAAAGGCCTTGGTGCTGGCGCAAATCCTGATGTCGGTCGTCAAGCTGCTGAAGAAGATCGCGAGAACATTCGTGCAGCAATAAAAGGGTCTGACATGATCTTTATCGCTGCAGGCATGGGCGGTGGTACCGGTACCGGTGCTGCACCAGTCGTGGCTGAAATTGCGCGTGAAGAAGGTATTCTAACGGTTGCTGTTGTGACTAAGCCTTTTCCTTTTGAAGGGAAAAAGCGTATGGCATATGCAGAACTTGGTATTGCTGAATTAGCTAAACATGTGGATTCGTTAATTACGATCCCAAATGAAAAGTTATTAAAAGTATTGGGTCGTGGTACATCACTACTTGATGCCTTTGCTGCAGCTAACAACGTATTACTGGGTGCCGTTCAAGGTATTGCAGAGCTTATTACTCGCCCAGGTCTTATTAACGTCGATTTCGCCGATGTGAAAACAGTGATGTCTGAAATGGGTAATGCCATGATGGGTACTGGTGTTGCTCGTGGTGATGATCGCGCAGAAGAAGCTGCAGAAGCTGCTGTTGCCAGTCCATTACTAGAAGATATCGATTTAGCCGGTGCTCGTGGCGTGCTAGTTAACATTACTGCTGGTATGGATATCACTATTGAAGAGCTTGAAACAGTGGGTAACCATGTTAAAGCTTATGCATCTGATAACGCTACTGTTGTTGTTGGTGCTGTGATTGATCCTGAAATGAGTGATGAATTACGTGTAACTGTTGTTGCTACTGGTATTGGCGCTGAGAAAAAGCCAGACATTCAGCTAGTGTCTAAGCCTGTTGCTCGTCCAGAACCTGTTGCGATAGAACCTCGTCCTGAACCCGTTGATGAAGTTGTATCACAACAAAGCTATGCTGCGCCAAAAGGTAATGCTGTACCACAGCCTCAACCAGCGCAACGTACTGATGCTGATTATCTTGATATTCCAGCATTCTTACGTAAGCAAGCGGATTAATAGACGGATAAAACGCAATGTTTAGCGTGACTAATGAGCGTGATGTGCTGATAAAGGTTATTTTGTAAACAGGTTTACAATTTGCAACGTATTTGGCGTTTTTTTTGTGAAAAACTAAATTTATGGTAGCATGTTGTACCAGTTATGCATGATAGCCTGAGGCTATTATTGCAACTATTTGTTTAATATTGATATTTATGGGCTACTGAATGATTTTTCAAAGAACTGTTCAAAAGATGGTGAAGAGCACTGGTGTCGGATTACATTCTGGCAACAAGGTGACTCTGTGCATTAAGCCCGCACCAGTAAATTCAGGGATTGTACTCAAGCGTACCGATCTTAGCCCTGCTGTGTCTATTCCAGCCAAGGCAGATATGGTTCGTGAAACCACAATGTGTACTGCCCTTGTCAATGATGCTGGTATTCGAATATCAACTATTGAGCATTTGTTCGCAGCACTTGCTGGCTTAGGCATCGATAATGCTATTATCGAAGTCGATGCACCAGAAATCCCGATTATGGATGGCAGTGCAAGCCCTTTTGTGTTCTTACTGCAAAGCGCAGGTATTAAAGAACAAGCTGCAGCGAAAAAATATATAAAAATTACTAAGCCTATTCGTGTTGAAGATGGTGATAAATGGGCCGAGTTAAAACCTTTTAAAGGCTTTAGAGTTGATTTTAAAATTGACTTTGCTCACCCTGAAATTGCCCGCAGTCAACAACACATGGTGATGGATTTTTCGACATCAGCGTTTGTAAAAGACATTAGTCGTGCCAGAACATTTGGTTTTATGCGGGATATTGAATACCTACGTGCAAATAATCTTGCATTAGGTGGCAGCATGGAAAATGCCGTTGTACTTGACGAATATCGTGTATTAAACCCTGATGGTCTGCGTTATGAAGACGAATTCGTTAAGCATAAAATTCTTGATGCATTTGGTGACTTATATGTTGCTGGTCATGCAATTGTTGGTGAATTTTCGGCTTACAAAACGGGTCATGCGTTAAACAACCAACTTGTGCGTGCATTACTTGCTCAGCAAGAAGCATGGGAGTTAGTCAGCTTTGACAAAGAGGCTGATGTGCCTGTCAGCTTCATGGTTCCAGGTGCGTTGGCGCACGTTTAACCCGTTAAGATTGCCTATTACGGCTGGCTAATGCAGCCAGCCGTTTTAGTTTTTCACCTAGAGAACCATCGACATGTTCTGCTAATGCTTCAATATGCTGTGCTGCAGTGGTGCTGATCACATTTTGATTAGTTTGAGATTGTGGTTTTGCTAAGGCAAGCCCAGGATTGACTTTCACCTCAATAGCAGTAAGCATCGGAAGTGTGTCAGTTTGAAGCTGTTTTAATAGCTTCTGCTTTTGAAAGTTTATTCTAGCAGCCCATGCTGCGGATGTCGTTTCAATAACAAGAACACCCTGGCGGAGATTAGCGACTTTTAGCTGCTCAGCCACAGGGCCACTTAATGTCTGTTTTACATAACGATTCAGATTATTAAGTAGTTCTGCTTTCTCGGCCAGTTCAGGCAGTCTCCCAGACAAATGGACTAAATTGCTGAGATCTTGAGGGGGCTTTTTCATATGATAATAAGATGGCTGAATTAGGCTATGAGTGTAACAGTTTTTATCCAAGGTCGAAATGGTGTAACGCGCTGGCAACCAAGTAAGCGTTGGTTACTCCTACCTATTATTCTAATGGCCACCGGCACAGGAATATATCAATACAGCACTGAGCGTTTTGCTAACCAACAAGCGAAAGTTGATGAAAATAAGCAGCTACGCCAACAGCAAAAGCAACAAGTTGTAGAACTCAAAACTGCAACTGAAACCCAGCTAGCATCTTTAGTCACTCACGTGGCAAAACTGCAGGCCAAAATCACCCGACTTGAAGCCCTTGGGCAGCAAGTAGCGCAAAATAACCTCCTTGATGACCAATTTGATTTCTCTACAGAAGTCGGTATCGGCGGATTGAGCGAAATCGGCAATGGTGTCGAATTAAGTCAGCTTATCGATGAAATGAATAAGCTGGCATCTAGAATTGATAATAATAACGTTCAGCTATCCCTACTTGAAACAGTAGCATCTAATCTCCATATAGATGAAGAGCGTTATATATCAGGGCGGCCAATCGATAAAGGTTGGTTATCTTCGCCCTATGGTTTACGAAATGACCCTTTTAGCGGCCGACGAACAATGCATAAAGGCATTGATTTTGCCGGCAAAGAAGGGGCGGATGTTACAGCTACTGCTGCAGGCGTTGTAACATGGTCAGGAAGAATGCTTGGATATGGTGAGTTAGTCGAAATAGATCATGGTAATGGTCTTCGCACTCGCTATGGACATAATAAATCTCTGTCAGTAAACGTAGGTGACGTGGTTGCCAAAGGCGATAAAATTGCCAGTATGGGAAGCACAGGCCGTTCAACCGGCCCCCATGTGCATTACGAAGTGCTGCGTGGTAAACAACAAATAGATCCACAGAAATACGTTTACCGCAAAGCAAGTTAATAATATTAACGGTTAATGCGCTCAAATGAGCCAAACCTACAACAGATAAGTGATTAAGATGTTAGGCAAACTACTGACAAAAGTATTCGGAAGTCGCAACGACCGCACCCTGAAAAGTCTTGGAAAAATTGTTGTTCAAATTAATGCATTAGAAGCAGATTACGAAAAGCTTTCTGATGAAGAACTGAAAGCGAAAACGGCAGAGTTCCGTGCACGTTTAGAAAATGGCGAAACGTTAGATGACATCATGGCAGAAGCATTTGCTGTTGTTCGTGAAGCATCAAAGCGTGTGTTTGATATGCGCCATTTTGATGTGCAGTTACTTGGCGGCATGGTACTCGACAGTAATCGCATTGCTGAAATGCGAACCGGTGAAGGTAAAACACTTACGGCAACTTTGCCTGCTTACCTTAACGGCATAACGGGCAAAGGTGTTCACGTTATTACCGTGAACGATTACTTGGCAACCCGTGATGCTGAGAATAACCGTCCACTGTTTGAGTTTTTAGGATTAAGCGTCGGTATAAACATCGCGGGTTTAGGTTCATTCGAAAAGAAAGAAGCTTACAACGCAGATATTACCTACGGTACCAATAATGAATTCGGTTTCGACTATCTTCGCGACAACATGGCATTTTCGCCACAAGAGCGTGTTCAGCGACCATTGCACTATGCCCTTATTGATGAAGTCGATTCAATTTTAATTGATGAAGCGCGTACACCACTGATTATTTCCGGTGCCGCAGAAGACAGCTCTGAACTCTACGCTAAAATTAATTTATTGATCCCAAGCCTTATTGCTCAAGATAAAGAAGACACCGAAGATTATGTTGGCGAAGGTGACTACAGTATTGATGAAAAAGGCAAACAGGTCCATTTAACTGAACGTGGTCAAGAGAAAGTTGAACTGCTTTTAATTGAAAAAGGTATGTTAGCCGAAGGCGACTCGCTTTACTCTGCAACGAATATTTCGCTATTGCATCATGTTCATGCAGCACTTCGCGCACATACCTTGTTTGAAAAAGATGTCGATTATATTGTTCAAGATGATGAAGTCATCATTGTCGACGAACATACAGGCCGTACTATGCCTGGACGTCGCTGGTCTGAAGGCTTACATCAAGCAGTGGAAGCTAAAGAAGGCGCTAAAATCCAGAATGAAAACCAAACTCTGGCTTCTATCACTTTCCAAAACTATTTCAGACAGTATGAAAAACTTGCCGGTATGACCGGTACAGCTGACACTGAAGCATTTGAATTTCAGCATATATATGGCTTAGACACGGTTGTTGTTCCGACAAACCGTCCAATGGTCCGTAATGATATGGCCGATTTGGTCTATCTTACTGCGCCAGAGAAATATGCCGCGATTATTAAAGATATCGAAAGTTGCCGCGAACGTGGTCAACCAGTATTGGTGGGTACGGTATCTATTGAGCAATCAGAACTGCTTAATACGTTATTGAAAAAAGCCAAAATCCCTCATAGCGTGCTCAATGCTAAATTCCATGAAAAAGAAGCTGAGATCGTTGCTCAAGCGGGTAGTTTAGGTGCAGTAACAATTGCAACTAACATGGCTGGTCGTGGTACAGATATCGTATTAGGCGGTAACTGGAACATGGAGATTGAAGCACTAGATAATCCTACCGCAGAACAGAAAGCCAAGATTAAAGCCGATTGGAAGATTCGTCATGATGAAGTGGTTGCTGCAGGTGGTTTACACATCCTAGGGACAGAACGTCACGAATCTCGTCGTATCGATAATCAGTTACGAGGTCGTGCTGGTCGTCAAGGTGATGCGGGTTCTTCACGTTTCTATTTGTCGATGGAAGATAGCTTGATGCGTATATTCGCATCTGACCGTGTATCAGGCATGATGAAGAAGCTTGGCATGGAAGAAGGTGAAGCCATCGAACATCCATGGGTATCACGTGCTATTGAAAATGCGCAGCGTAAAGTAGAAGCGCGTAACTTTGATATTCGTAAGCAGCTACTTGAATATGATGATGTGGCTAATGATCAACGCCAAGTTGTCTATGCACAACGTAATGAGTTAATGGATGCTGAGAGTATCCAAGATACAATTCAGAATATTGAACAAGATGTGATCAGCGGAATCGTCGATCAATATATTCCACCGCAATCACTTGAAGAACTGTGGGATGTATCAGGACTTGAACAACGCCTTGGTAACGAGTTTGGTCTAAAGCTAACGATTCAAAAATGGTTAGATGAAGATGACAATCTGCATGAAGAGACGCTACGCGAACGGATCTTATCTTCATGGAGTGATTTATATAAAGCTAAAGAAGAAATGGTCGGTGCACAAGTATTACGTCAATTTGAAAAAGCGGTAATGCTACAAACGCTAGATGGCCTTTGGAAAGAACATTTAGCGGCTATGGATCATTTGCGCCAAGGTATTCATTTACGTGGCTATGCACAAAAAAATCCAAAGCAAGAATATAAGCGTGAATCGTTTGAGTTATTTCAACAACTGCTTGAAACACTAAAAAATGACGTGATAAGTGTATTGTCTAAAGTACAAGTCCAAGCACAATCAGATGTTGATGAAATGGAGCAACGTCGCCGTGATGAAGAAGCAAAGATTAAACTGGCTTATCAACACGCATCAGCAGAAGCATTAAGTGATACTGCAGAGCAGCAAGTCGAGGCTCCTAGAACAGTGATCCGTGAAGGCGAGAAAATAGGCCGTAACGATCCATGCCCATGTGGTTCAGGACAAAAGTACAAACAATGTCACGGTAAACTCAGTTAACTCTCGGTTCACTATTGATGTTAGATAAAAAAGGTAGCGATTATTCGCTACCTTTTTTTGTTTCTAGTTTCATAAAATACACTGCCAAATTAGCCTTCTGTGGATAACTTTGGGGGTAAATAGTGGGTATCATGTAGTTAAGTCGTCAAATGGAAAAAAGATCATAAAAAGATCATTTTTTTGCACAAAAGCGCTTGCACTAAATCTTAAGCTGCCTATAATGCGCATCCACTGACACGGCAGACAGCGAAAGCAAAAACCGGTTAGCGTTATGAGCAACCACCTAGTGGTGTTGATAACAGGCAAAAAGAAGTTTGAAAAAACACTTGACGCCATAAAGGGATTGCGTAGAATACGCAGCCCAAGCCAACGACCTAGCGTCTTACGGCGATGTCTGAAAAATCGACATCACGCTCTTTAACAATTTATCAAGTAATCTGTGTGGACATTCACAGGTATTGAGTTATTCGAAATTGTCTTCTGTTCTTTGGAATGTTGGCAATCAAAAAATTTACACTCAATGCAACGATGAATGTTCATAGTAATATGTACAAAGACTTATTTCGCTTCGGTGAGATAAGCAATCAGAATTCATTGAGCCGAATCGCAAGATTCAAAAAACTTTAATTGAAGAGTTTGA
>NZ_JACJEB010000022.1:0-68203 GCF_014163845.1 Shewanella sp. SR43-4
CGAACTCAGAAGTGAAACACAGTATCGCCGATGGTAGTGTGGGGTCTCCCCATGCGAGAGTAGGTCATTTCCAGGCGCCTAATAAAACAGCAAGGCCACCTTAATCGGGTGGCCTTTTTGTTTTGTGCCTTAAAGCTAAGCAATTAGTCAGTGTGGCCAGTATGCCAATGCCAGAGTAGGTAAGTTCCAGGCACCTAATTGACTTGAAAGAGTTGTGAAACAGCCCGCTATTATGTAGCGGGCTTTTTTACGTCTGCAATTTGTGGCTGAAAGCCGTTCTTGGACCTAAACCATTGACCAGTTTGGATGATATGCCCATGCGAGAGTCGGTCACTTCTAGGGGCCAAAGAACACAGCAAGGCTACTCTACTCGAGTGGCCTTTTTGTTTTGTGCCTTGAAACCTAAGCAATCAGAACATCGATGCTAGGTGTAGTTCGCTAGACGCTCACCTAGGCCTTACCAATGCGATGATCATTAGTAGATAAAATAAGTGTGAACTTTGGTGGCTGGTAAGACAGTTTTAAACCCATTACTTGATTAGTAATGGGCTTTATTTTTTAGAAATAGGCTTTCAAATAGAAGGTGCGGGTCGATTTCAGAGTTCAGCTAATATTTTTTCTACGATAGGCTTATTAGCTTCGGGGAAGTCATATTCTGCAATGCTATGCATTGGTACCCATTCAATTTGCTGCTGTTCCATACCTTTAGCTTGGTTTGAGAATTCAGTAATTAAATGGATATCGAGTCTGACATGTTTATCTGGATAATCATGAATGATGTCCATGAAGGGAGTTGAATGAGAGACATCAAGATTAACTTCCTCTTTTAATTCTCTAATTAACGCTTCAGTAACCGTTTCATTTGTTTCTACCTTACCGCCTGGGAATTCCCATTTTCCGCCTTGGTGAAGGTGTCTAAGCCTTTTAGCAAGTAAAATCTGCCTATCTTGATTAATGATGACACCAACAGCAACATGAATTCTCTTTTGCATGTTTCGACTCCTTATTATTTGAACTTATTGTTTAAAGAAGTCACCTTCATCAAAACCAATGTCATCAAGCATATCTGGGTCGATACTGTTCTTGATCGGGATTGCATGTTTTTCACTTGCCCAATCACCAAGATCGATAAGTTTACAACGTTCACTACAAAAAGGCTTAAATAGCGATTCGTCTTTCCATTCAACTTTGGTTTTGCAAATTGGGCAGTTTACTACTGTTAACGGCATAATAATTCTTGGTTGTTAGTCTTATATGGAATGTTAAAGGGTTTAACTGCAGGTTGCTAGTGAGAAATCAATAGTTTCACAGGTATGGCGGTGTAAATCAAAATCGACAAAATGAATCGCATAACGATTTCGATTACCACTGACGGTAGGATAGCAATTTTGGTCTGAGTTTATCTTTACGCGGATTAAGGATAACGGCTGTGATGAATTACCTTGATAAAACCCTACCGGAGCTTGAGATAATCTAAAATCTTCAGTGGCTCTAATCAGTTCTAAAAGCAACATGATAGGCGCTAGTAAGGGTTGGTATTCTGCAAGCCAGTTGTTTATGTCTCGTTGTCGATATTGCCAGTCTTTACCCAGCCAAAAGTGCAGTTGAGGGAAATCAAAGTTACAGTATGCTCCAGTCATATTAAAACGCTGACGCAAAGAAGTAAGAAATTTATCTCGTTTGAGGCTACAACCAATTCTTTCTTGGGTTTGCATAGGTGACTTTAACGCGATAAGCCTGTCAGTGAGTTTATCTACTTGATCGTTATCAACATTCGAATGAGTACGCCATTGTGAAATTAATTGAATTTGTTTTTCGATATCTTTTAAGATGTCGGTACGATAATCACAACGTTCTGTTAGCTCTGCAAGCGAAAATAAAGGATTAAAACACTGATATTGATGATCTTGTTCAGCATGCTGCTGCAACTGTAGGGCAAGGTTTTCTATACGTAAATAACTGCGTATTTTTTCATTTAATGGTTGTTCATAAATTAAATCAGTCATTGACGTTAGTTTCTAAATCGGTTGCCTGTTGTAGGTATTGTTGATGCAGACGAAATACTTGACTGCGCAACTGTTCATGTTCTCCTTGATTATCAATAATATTATCAGCCAGAGCGAGTCGCTGTTCCCGGGTCATTTGACTCGCGAGAATATGCTCAACTTGTTCTTTACTGACACCATCACGTTGCATCGTCCTTGAAACCTGTAACTCCGGTGCAATATCTACGACCAAAGTAGTATCAACTAAACTATCTAAATGATTCTCAAATAGCAAGGGTACTACCATTATTACATATGCCGAAGTCGATGCTTGCACTTGGTCGAGCATCTTTTGGCGGATCATTGGATGAAGTAAATTGTTAAGCCACAAACGTTGCTCAGGGTTATTAAACACTTGTGCTCGTAGAGCCGCTCTATCTAAGCTGTTATCCGCTAATAATATTCCCTTGCCGAAGTGCTGCTTTATTGCATTTAGCCCATCCGAACCGATTGAGACAACCTCTCTAGCGATAACATCAGCATCAACTAAGTCTATGCCATATTGTGCGAATAGATTGGCCACAGTTGTTTTACCGCTGGCAATACCGCCTGTTAAGCCGACAATATACTTTTTTGCCATCATAACGTACTAAGATACCAATTGAGAATGTCATGTCCCCATACTAACGCTATCCAGCCGGCAGCAGCAATATAAGGGCCAAAGGGGATTGGATTGCCTTTGTTGATTTGCTTAGTGATAATCATACTAATACCGACTACAGCACCCACAAGTGAGGACAATAAAATAATTAGTGGCAGCATTTGCCAGCCTAACCAAGCACCGAATACGGCTAATAGCTTAAAGTCGCCATAGCCCATGCCCTCTTTGCCTGTTACCAGCTTAAATAACCAAAATACTGACCACAAGCTTAAATAGCCTGCCGCAGCACCGATAATCGCATCTTCTGGGCTAGTATAAATGCCTTTAAGGTTAATGATTAATCCTAACCACAGTATCGGTAAGGTGAGCTGATCGGGTAATAGCATTTCATCTAAATCGATGCCAGTTAATGCCACTAACACAAACGTTAAAATGCTGGCATAAACAAATTGCCATGTTGGGCCAAAGTGCCATGCTAACGCTGCAACTAATAAACCGGTTAAGAGCTCAATAATAGGATAGCGGCTTGAAATACGAGTTTTGCAATCGGCACATTTTCCACCAAGCATTAACCAACCCAATACAGGAAGATTATGCCAAGGCTTTATATTGGCTTTGCATTTTGGGCAGGCAGAACCAGGTACCACAAGGTTATATTTTGCAGGAAAAGCATCAATAGGTTTGTTTAACCGGTCATTACCGACTTGTTCGACAATATCAGGATGATATTCATTAAGGTAAAAGTTACATTCGCTTTGCCATTCGCGTTTCATCATTACCGGTAAACGATGGATAACGACGTTGAGAAAACTGCCAATGGTAGCAGCAAAAATAAAGCTAATTGCGACAAAGACCCAAGAGTGTTGACTCATTGTTGCAATAAAAGTTGTAATAAATTCAGTCATTTTATTTCTTATTATTTAAATAACATTACCCATTTCAAATATTGGCAAATACATCGCTACAATAAGGCCACCCACAACCGTACCAATCACCACCATCATGATGGGTTCAATTAGGGTTGAAAGGCCATCAACAGCATCATCTACTTGCATTTCATAGATATTAGATACTTTATTGAGCATTTCGTCTAAGCCACCTGATTCTTCACCAATCATGACCATTTGGATGAGCATATCTGGGAATAAGCCTGTGGTGCGCATAGCAACATTCATTTGCATACCAGACATCACCTCTTGACGAACCTTAAGAAGTGCTTTGCGATATACATAGTTGCCAGATGCTCCTGCAGCGGACTCGAGTCCATCAATTAATGGTACACCAGCAGCAAAAGTGGTTGCTAAAGTACGAGCAAATCGAGCCATTGACGCTTTGTGAAGAATATCCCCAATAGCAGGTATTTTTAGCATCATTTGATCTATTCGATCCCGGAATTCTTGTGAATTTCTGTGTGTTCGCCTAAATAGCCAAATACCTACAATGATCGCAATAGCAAAATAATACCAAGAGCCTTGTAACCATCTAGAAAGATTAATTACTATTTGTGTAAATACAGGCAATTCAGCCCCAAACCCAGCAAATATTTCTTCGAACTGGGGGACAACAAAAAGTAATAGCAAAGTAGTAACTAAGATGGCAACTACTACAACAGCGGTTGGATAGAACATGGCTTTTTTAATTTTAGATTTTAATTGCTCGGCTTTTTCACGGTATGTAGCAATACGATCGAAAACGGCATCCAAGGAACCAGAATGTTCACCGGCAGAAACTAGGTCGACGTACAAATCATCAAAATATCGACGATGCGGTCTTAATGCATCTGAGAGTGGAATACCTGATTGGACATCAGATAAAATAGTACCTAATAATTCTCGTACTTTGGCTTTTTCATGACCCCTACCAAGCAGTTCGATGGTGGTAACTAAAGGTACACCCGCAGCTAGCATAGTGGCTATTTGGCGGGTAATCATCGCAATATCCATTGCGGTGATACTTTTTTCAGATTTGAATAATGGAGGAGATTTTTTTCGTACACCTTTTGGGGTGACACCTTGGCTTTTTAATACGCTGCGAATTTCAGCAATGGTGGAACCTTTCAACTCACCAGAGGTGCGTTGGCCATCCCTATTGGTACCTTTCCATTGATAAGTAAATACCTTAGGTTGGTGTTTGGTTATTTTTTTTACTTTTGGCTTTTTTTTTGCTGTTGCTGTGGCCATGTAGCCAATCCTTTTGTTTTCCGCTGTACCACGTTAAAGCATTACTGTTAATAGAGAACAATCGATTAAATAATTGATTTACTCTATCAGATTTGACTATAGCTGAATTAAAAGCTGGTGACACGGTTAATTTCGGCAATACTGGTCACGCCGTGAATGACTTTAAGCAGTCCAGATTGGCGTAAATCGCGCATACCTTGTTGCTTGGCTAAGGTGGCAATTTGCAGCGAGTTACCGCCCTCCATAATGACCCGAGCAATTTCATCGCTCATTTTCATCACTTCGTAAATACCAACTCGGCCTTTATAACCACCAGAGCATAACTCACAACCGACTGGTTTAAATACGCTAAAGCCTTTGGCTATATTGGCTTCAGAAAAACCTAAGCGTTGCATTTCAGCAACCGGGATGGTCTCTTCATTCTTGCACGCTGGGCACAGGCGTCTGGCAAGGCGTTGTGCAATAATTAAATTAACAGAGCTGGCAATGTTATAGCCTGGTACGCCCATATTGATTAGACGGGTTAAGGTTTCTGCTGCCGAGTTGGTATGTAATGTTGATAACACTAAGTGGCCGGTTTGCGCTGCTTTAATAGCTATTTCAGCGGTTTCTAAGTCGCGAATTTCACCGACCATCACCACATCAGGATCTTGACGTAAGAATGAACGTAGCGCAGATGCGAAAGTTAAACCGGCTTTCAAATTAATATGAACCTGATTAACGCCCTCAAGGTTTATTTCAACCGGATCTTCTGCGGTGGAAATATTGCGCTCTTCAGTATTGAGTATGTTAAGACCTGTATATAAGGATACGGTTTTACCTGAACCAGTCGGGCCTGTGACTAAGATCATTCCTTGAGGTTTGGCTAGCATTTCTTCGTATAATAGTCGCTGGTCATCCTCATAGCCGAGTTTTTCAATACCTAACTGTGCGGACGATGAGTCTAAGATACGCATCACTATCTTCTCGCCCCAAATAGTGGGCAAGCTGCTAACACGAAAATCGATCGACTTGGTGCGCGACAGTTTCATTTTAATGCGGCCATCCTGTGGTACTCGACGCTCGGCAATGTCTAACTTTGACATGACTTTTAAACGGGCGGAAATCCGGTTAGATAAATTGACTGGCGGTTCAGATACTTCATGCAAAATACCATCGATACGGAAGCGAATACGGTAGCGCTTTTCATAGGGTTCAAAATGTAAATCAGAGGCGCCTTTGCGGATAGCATCGGTGAGAATTTTGTTAATATAGATAACAATCGGTGCATCGTCACTGCTGTCACCAGTTGGCTCATCACGTCTGTCAGTATCTGTAACTTCCATATTTGCCAATGCTTCTTCATCTGCACCAGCTAAATCAAGGCCTGATATATCATCCTCAATTATCTTTTCAAGTATTTTTAGGAGTTTGTCGTCTTCAACTAGAATCGCTTCTGCGTGTAATCCAAGACTAAACTGAAAATCTTCCAGCGCAGCGATGTTAGTTGGATCTGAGGTAGCCATGAAAAGACGATTACCGCGTTTAAACAATGGTAGACATTTATGTTTTTCAATCAGTTTCTTGTTGAGTAAGTCTTCGGATATGCTAGTTATATCAAATTCATTTAAGTCTAGCAGTGGTGTTCCATATTCTTCATAGCATAGCTCTGCTATTTCACGTGCAGAAAGTAATTTAGTCTTAATCAGATTAGTAACTAAAGATTGCTTATTTTTACGTGAATCGGAAATAGATGCAGAAATTTGCTCTTCACTTAGGAGTCCTTTGCGGATAAATAATGTTGATAAACCTAAATGAAGCGCTGTTGATGGCATAGTTATTATTGCTCTATTAATAAATAGGGGCATTTCAAATAAAATGCCCCATAATACTTTATGTCAAAGTTATGAAATTAACTTCTACATTCACTTGGTACAAACTTAGGTTCACTTGGATTATTACAATCCCATTCAACACCGCCGGTAGTAGCATTCAAAGAAGGTGCAAGATCAAATGTCACCGTATCTGCTCCGGCAGCCACACTTAGGCTAATAACACCAGTAGTATCAGCGCATGTAACTGTAGTCATGCCTGTCGTACCGGTATTAACTCCAGCACATGAGCCAGCTTGAATTGCACCTGCAGCTGAGATATTTTCTGTTACTGTTAACTTAGCTGAGGCACCCATAACCATGCCCTCTGTAACTTTAGAGCGAACCGTATAATCCTTATAAGCAGGCAATGCGATTGCTGCAAGGATACCGATGATCGCTACTACGATCATTAATTCGATAAGGGTGAAACCCTTAGCGTTTTTGATTTGATTGATACTTTTCATTTTCTCTCCGTAAAATAGGCTAGGGTAGTATCAGTCCTCGATAACTACTACTTAGCTGGTTTTTAAGTTAAGTGCTTAAATATAGAAGCTAAGTGTAGTAGTTGGCAGTCCATTTGCCTAAACCGTAAAGCACAATTGTGTGGTGCTAGATATCAGATACTAGTTAACCACGATTTTTATAGAGCCAATATAACTTGCGTTACTGAGGGTTAACTCAATTTATACTGTGTAATGCCCAATGGCACAAAACACTATGTATAGATAATAACCTTATTAACTGCAAATAATGTTAGCAGATTGTTTACTTAAATGGCATTTCGGCTGAGCGATAAACACAGAGCAAATACGTAAATGTTAATAAGTTACAGGAGCATTTGCTGAGCTATATAGCAATGGTTATACAAATCTCTATACAACTCGTTATAAATGCAAATGTTAACAACTTACTAATAATGTAACGTGTTTTGCAATCTAATGATTATCGTGCATGGCCGAAAGGCCAACTCGCCTACAATGAACGTTAGTATAAACCGTTACAAAATGGAATAGTATTAGCGGATTAATAAAAAATAAATGTCTAAAAATGCTCTGATTTCACATTTCCCGTACATAATACGATAATTTATTTTTTGACAGATTAGGTTGAGGAATATTTTTTTGACAAAAATGCAACAATGTCGTTTTGTTGACGTTTCTTGATGGCGGATGTGACAGATTTATCGCTAAGCTAAAAGCCTAGGTTCCAGAACGCTGCGCTGTTAGATGCTATAAAATCTTAGCAGCAAAGCTGTCCCTAGAAGCGCAGCGACCTAGCAGGACGCCGTCCGCTCTAGAACCTAGAAAATATAAGGGTTAAGCCTTTAATCGCAAAGACAAATCTAACGCTTTTACATGTTTAGTCAGTGCGCCGACGGAAATATAATCGACTCCGGTTTGGGCGAAAGTGGCTAGGGTGTCTAAGGTGACATTGCCAGAGACTTCTAATTTAGCGCCATTGCCTTGGTCTTTATAGCGATTATTCATGCTGACAGCGTCGACCATCATGGTGACGTCAAAATTGTCGAGCATAATGATATCAGCTCCGCCATCAAGCGCTTGGGTGAGCTCCTCAAGTGACTCAACTTCCACTTCTACCGGTTTAGTGCCGTCTAACGCACGTGCTGCGGTAATCGCTTGTGAGATGCCACCGCAAGCCATAATGTGGTTTTCTTTAATTAAGAATGCATCGAACAAACCAATACGATGGTTTTTGCCACCGCCGCAGGTGACTGCGTATTTTTGGGCTGTGCGCAGGCCAGGTATGGTTTTGCGGGTATCGAGTAACTGAGTATGGGTACCCACAAGCTTATTCACGTACAACTTGGTTAAGCTAGCGACACCTGACAAGGTTTGAATGAAGTTCATTGCCGTACGTTCGCCAGTTAAAATTGCGCGTGCAGGGCCTGAGAGTTCACATAGCAATTGATTAGCGACAATCAAATCACCGTCATCAACATGCCAATGCAGCACCACTTCACTGCCCAGTTGATTGAAGACTTGTTCTGCCCATGCTTTTCCGCAAAAGACACCATCTTCGCGAGTGATTAACGCGCCGGAAACGTGTTTATCTGCGGGAATAAGTTGTGCAGTAATATCTGCATTAAGCATGTCATGAACGGTATTGTGGGCTGTGTGACCTAAGTCTTCATCAAGTGCGGTTTGCACCGCATGACGGATATCGTTTTCTAACATAAGCAAAGTCCTTGCTAAAGATCGTGATAAGGCTAAACAGTATCCGCATTGGGCGGAGTGTTTGTTACAGAAAGCATTTGTTAAAGATTACCATAACTTGGCTATATACTGACACTATCAAGCTGGCAATTTTCAGCCTTGGTATTGCTGTTTTATACGGTTAAATTTACATTGGAACTGCTGATATCTTTATGTTTAAGGGGTGATATGCCAAAAGGCTTATTAGAACAAGGTTGGTTAGCTAGCGCGAGAAAATGTATTTCGCCGCATTTTAATGTTCGGCCTGATAATGAGGTGAGCTTATTGGTGATCCACAATATTAGCTTACCAGCAGGCTGTTTTGGTTTAGGGCATATTGATGGGCTATTTCAAGGTTGCCTAGATATTAATGCTGATGAAAGCTTTACAGAATTGGCTGGCTTGCAAGTGTCGGCGCATTTTTTAATTCGCCGCGATGGTGAGGTGGTGCAGTATGTGAGTTGTGATGACAGAGCATGGCATGCTGGCGTGTCTGAGTATAATGGCCGCAAGGGGTGTAACGATTTTGCCTTGGGTATTGAGCTAGAAGGTACAGACAGTAGTGGCTATACCGACCAACAATACCAGCAATTAATACTGTTAACATTGGAGTTAATGGCGCAGTATCCTATGCTTAACGTAAATAATATTGTTGGCCATTGCGATATTGCTCCTGGACGCAAAACCGATCCCGGTTTCAGTTTTGATTGGCCTCGATATAAGCAGGCCATCACAGCCAATTGAGGCCTAAGCTTGTAGGCTAGTTTATGAGAGAGTCGTTGTTGGGGAGCCGTTATGACCTTCCCTATTAAAGCAGCGCTTCTAATGATGACAGCAACAACGCAATAAATTAAAAGGATATTCATGGCATTATTTTCATTATTAGTGGCAATTCTTGTAGAGCGTTTGAAGCTTTTGCCAAGCAGTTGGCAGTTCGATACTGTGATGATGCGTTATCAAAAACAGTTTTGGGACAGCCAATCGCTTAAATCGGAATTTGGCGTGGTGGTGGCGCTGGTATTGCCGGCTGTATCAGTCTTTTTGATAAGTGTTCTCCTTGATGGCATTTTATTTGATTTATTGAGCTTATTATTTTGGGTGCTAATATCGATTATTTGTTTTAGTCACCAAACATTACGTATTGTATTTAAACAGTATATTCAAGCGGCATGTCGCGGTGATGTTCAAGCTTGTTACCGTTACGCTAGCGAGTTGGACTCTACCGAGTGCTTAGATGTGGTAGATGAACAGGATTTAGGCCGTAAAGTGGGCCAAACCGTGGCGTGGATTAATTACCGTTATTACGGCGCCGTTGCCTTGTACTTGATATTTTTAGGCCCCGTTGGTGCAATATTATATTGTAGCGTGCGTTTTTATAGTGAGTACAACAGTAAAAATAAGCTTGAAATGCCTTTGATTGATCATTTGCAGATGCTATTTGACTGGTTACCAAGTAGGGTATTTAGTTTTGGTTATGTATTAAGTGGCCAGTTCAGTGCTGGGTTAAGTGCTTGGCGACAATATGGCTTAAGTGTCAAAACGGATGCTAAAACCATTGTCACCTATACGGCTGTGGCCGCGGAGTCTTTACCTGAAGCGGGCAATGCACCCTTGAGTGTGCAATCTACATTGGCATTGCTGGCATTAAGTAAGCGTAATTTTGTATTGTTATTAACCATGGTTTCGGTACTAACCATTTTTGGGTTGGTTAGTTAGCTTGTCTAGAGTCTAGGGCGCTACGCTGCTAGGGCGGACTGTGTCCTGCTAGCGTTGCTTTGATGCTAGGGCGGACTGCGTCCTGCTAGGGTCGCTTCGCTGCTAATGTTTTATAGCCTCTAGCAGCGTAGCGCTCTAGTTTCTAGGACTTTCGGATACATGGTCTGACCCCTTGAGGATAAATTTACGGTATCCTCTGGGCTTGAGCGTTTTAAACAAACCTGTGTTCTTTGTCGATATGCTGATAACTAGACATGGCTTGTATGATTTGATAAAGTGCGCTCTCTCATATTAATTGGTAAGACCAATTGACAATTGCTTGTTTAGGGAGCAGGGCGCCAGATGGCTTATATTAAGATTAACCAGCCAAAAATTTCTGATGTGATCATGGAGCAATTAGAGCGGATGATCCTAGAAGGCAGTATACAGCCGGGTCAGAAGCTACCTCCTGAACGCGAACTCGCGGTGCAATTTGAAGTGTCTCGTCCTTCTCTACGTGAAGCGATTCAAAAATTAGAAGCTAAAGGGTTGCTCATGCGTCGTCAAGGCGGTGGCACCTATGTTAAAGAACAACTGTGGCAAAGTCTTGCCGATCCTATCGTTGAGTTAATGCATAACGATTCTGAAAGTCAGTATGACTTACTCGAATTCCGTCACGCTACTGAAGGCATGATGGCGTATTTTGCTGCCTTGCGTGGCACAGATGCGGATATGCAAAACATTAAAAACCGTATTAATGAAGTTGAAACCGCAACGGAAGTAGAAGCGCAGGCCGATGCCATTGTGCGTTTTTATCGTGCGGTCGCAGAGGCATCGCACAATGTTGCTATGCTGCATTTAGTATTAAGTTTAACCCCTGTGCTGCATAAAAATGTTGCACAAAATCTGGAACTTTTAAGCCGACGCGAAGAAGCTTCCACCATGGCAAATGATCACAGACGCGCGTTACTGGCTGCGATTGTACGCCGGGACCCAGACGCTGCACGTGAAGCTTCGAATGAGCACTTAAG
Source organism: Shewanella sp. SR43-4 (assembly GCF_014163845.1). Lineage (NCBI taxonomy): Bacteria > Pseudomonadati > Pseudomonadota > Gammaproteobacteria > Alteromonadales > Shewanellaceae > Shewanella > Shewanella sp. SR43-4. The sequence continues at coordinate 11,619 of NZ_JACJEB010000022.1, forward strand.
CTATATCGAAGAAGTCATGTTGTCAGTAAGAAAAGAAGACAGTCGGTTGCAACGTAGTTTGCGCCGTTTAAAGAGCGGCGTTTAACTGAGTTGTTGTGTCAACAAGCAGCAACTAAAGCCGAAATATAATCCGTATATAGAGAAGGACTGCGAGATGTCTGAAGATATGCTTCAAGATTTAGACCCATCAGAAACCCAAGAGTGGGTTGATGCTCTGCAAGCTGTGTTAGAGCAAGAAGGGCCTGAACGTGCACACTTTTTACTTGAAAAATTAATCGACAAAGCGCGTCGTAACGGTACTCACTTACCTTACAATGCGACCACTGCTTACTTAAACACTATTCCTGCAGGCCAAGAGCCAAACATGCCGGGTAACCAAGAAATGGAACGCCGTATTCGGGCGATTATCCGTTGGAATGCCCTGGCAATGGTGTTACGTGGTTCTAAAAAAGATTTAGAGCTTGGTGGCCATATTTCAAGTTTCGCGTCTAGCGCGACAATTTATGATGTGTGTTTTAACCATTTTTTCCGTGCTCCTAATGAGCAAGATGGTGGTGACTTGGTGTATTTCCAAGGTCATATCGCACCTGGTATTTATGCGCGTTCTTTCCTTGAAGGCCGTATTACTGAAGAGCAAATGGCTAACTTCCGTCAAGAAGTCGATGGCAAAGGCCTTTCTTCGTACCCGCATCCTAAGTTAATGCCGACTTACTGGCAGTTCCCGACGGTATCTATGGGTCTAGGTCCTATTCAAGCGATCTACCAAGCGCGTTATTTGAAGTACTTGACTGACCGTGGTTTAAAAGATTGTTCTAAGCAAACTGTTTACTGTTTCTTAGGTGACGGTGAGTGTGATGAGCCAGAAGCATTAGGTGCTATCGGTTTAGCAGCGCGTGAAGAATTAGATAACTTAGTCTTCATCGTTAACTGTAACTTACAGCGTCTTGATGGTCCTGTACGTGGTAACGGTAAAATTATCCAAGAACTTGAAGGCGAATTCCGCGGCGCAGGCTGGGAAGTGGTTAAAGTGATTTGGGGACGTTATTGGGATCCATTATTGGCCCGTGATACCAGTGGTAAGTTATTACAGTTAATGGAAGAAACCGTAGACGGTGAATACCAGAACTGTAAAGCCAAAGGTGGCGCGTACACCCGTGAGCATTTCTTTGGTAAGTACCCTGAAACTGCCGAAATGGTTGCTAACATGTCAGATGATGACATTTGGCGCTTAAACCGTGGTGGTCATGATCCGGTTAAAGTTTACGCTGCGCTTGAACATGCACAGAAAACCAAAGGCCGTCCAACGGTTATCTTAGCTAAAACCGTTAAAGGTTATGGTTTAGGTGACGCTGGTGAAGGTAAAAACATCGCTCACAACGTGAAGAAGATGGGCGCAGAATCTATCCGTTATTTCCGTGATCGTTTCAATATTCCGATCCCAGATGACCAGTTAGAAGATCTGCCTTTCTATCATCCAGGTCCAGACTCTGAAGAAGTAAAATACTTGAAGAGTCGTCGTGAAGCATTGTTAGGTTATTTACCGCAACGTCGTGAAAAATTCACTGAAGAGCTAGAAGTGCCTTCACTGAAAATCTTTGACTCGATTTTAAAAGGCTCAAACGGCCGTGAAATCTCGTCAACAATGGCATTTGTTCGGGTATTAACCGCCTTGTTAAAAGACAAAGGCATTGGCAAACGTATTGTGCCAATTATTCCTGATGAAGCTCGTACTTTCGGTATGGAAGGTTTATTCCGTCAAGTGGGTATTTATGCTCACGAAGGCCAAAAATACATTCCACAAGATTCTGACCAAGTTGCTTACTATCGTGAAGATAAAACCGGTCAAGTATTGCAAGAAGGGATTAACGAATTAGGCGCCATGTCATCTTGGGTATCAGCTGCAACCAGCTACTCAGTAAACGACATGCCAACGATTCCGTTCTACATCTACTATTCTATGTTTGGTTTCCAACGTATTGGTGACATGGCATGGGCTGCTGGCGACATGCGCGCGCGTGGTTTCTTAGTCGGTGGTACTTCTGGGCGTACAACCTTGAATGGTGAAGGTTTACAGCATCAAGATGGTCATAGTCATGTATTGGCGAACACTATTCCAAACTGTATTTCTTACGATCCAACTTACGGTTATGAAATTGCCGTGGTAGTACAAGATGGTATTCGTCGTATGTATGGCGAAAATCAAGAAGATATCTTCTATTACCTAACCACAATGAACGAAAACTATGTTCAGCCAGAAATGCCAGCCGGTGCCGAAGAAGGTATTGTTAAAGGTATTTATAAGCTGGAGTCTGTTGCCGGTAGTGGTAAAGGTAAAGTACAGCTAATGGGTTGTGGCACCATTTTAGAAGAAGTTCGTAAAGCGGCTAAAGCCCTTGCGAAAGACTTTGGTGTTAGTGCAGATGTGTTCAGTGTGACGAGCTTTAACGAGCTAACGCGCGACGGCCAAATGGTTGAACGTTGGAATATGCTTCACCCAACAGCAAAACCTAAGCAAGCGTACATCAGCCAAATCTTATCTGCAGATGCACCAGCCATTGCTGCTACCGATTACATGAAGATTTACGGCGAGCAATTACGTGCTTTTGTACCAACTGATTATAAAGTACTAGGTACTGATGGTTTTGGTCGCAGCGACAGCCGTGCAAACTTACGTCATCACTTTGAAGTTGATGCTAAGTTCATCGTTATTGCGGCGCTGAAGTCACTTGTTGAGCGTAATGAAATGCCTGTTGATGTGCTGACTAAAGCCATCGCTGAATATGGCATTGATGCTGACAAGATCAATCCACAGTTCGCGTAAGGGGATACAAAATGGCTGATTTAAAGGAAGTTTTGGTTCCTAATATCGATACTGATGCAGTGCAGGTTATTGAAATTTGTGCCGCAGTGGGTGATTTTCTTGAAAAAGAAGCATCAATCATTACAGTTGAAAGCGATAAGGCAACCATGGACATTCCAGCACCTTTTGCTGGTACCTTGGCAGAGTTAAAAATTGCTGTCGGTGATACCGTGTCTGAAGGCACGTTAATCGCGATGATGAGCGCAGCCGATGCTGCGCCTGCTAAAGAAGAAGCCGCTGCGCCAGCGCCAAAAGCTGAAGCGCCAGTGGCTCAAGCTGCAGCACCTGCACCAGTGACGCCAGTTGCTGCGTCAAGTACTGGCAGTGCAGAAGTGATTGAAGTTAACGTACCTGATATTGGTGGCGACACAGATGTGTCTGTTATCGAAGTATTAGTTGCTGTTGGCGATAGCATTGATGTTGATACTGGGTTGATTACCTTAGAAACTGATAAAGCCACCATGGACGTACCTTCGCCAAAAGCGGGTGTAGTTAAAGAGATTAAAGTGGCCGTTGGTGACAAAGTGTCTGAAGGTTCATTGGTGATTATGTTAGAAGTTGCTGGCTCTGCTTCTGCAGCCGCACCTTCTGCACCGGCACCACAAGCAGCTGCACCAGTTGAGCAAGCGGCTCCAGCACAAGCGGCAACTTCTGCTACGACAACTCAGGTACAAGAAATTCATGTCCCTGACATTGGCGATGCTAGTGATGTGGATATTATTGAAGTGCTAGTGTCTGTGGGTGATGACATCACTGCTGATCAAGGCTTAATTACCCTTGAAACAGATAAAGCGACCATGGAAGTGCCTGCACCTTTTGCCGGTAAATTAGTGTCGTTAACCGTTAAAGTGGGCGATAAAGTATCTCAAGGTAGCTTAATTGCCACTATTGAAACGACTAGCTCAGCGCCAGCAGCACAAGCAGCTCCAGCTCCTGCTGAGTCTGCACCTGCCGCATCAGCGCCAGCACCCATGGCTGCAAGCCGCCCATCAACTCCACCTGTGCCACATCATCCGAGTGCAAGCGTGACAGCATCAACGGGAGTTGTGCATGCTTCACCTGCGGTACGTCGCTTAGCGCGTGAGTTTGGTGTTGATTTAACTAAGGTGTCTGGTACTGGCCGTAAAGCGCGTATTTTGAAAGAAGACGTGCAAGCGTTTGTGAAATACGAGTTGTCACGCCCTAAAGCTACAGCATCAACATCTGTTTCGGGTGGTGCTGGTGGCTTAAACGTGATTGCTGCGCCTAAGGTTGATTTCAGTAAGTTTGGTGAAGTGGAAGAAATACCACTAAGCCGTATCCAGAAAATCTCTGGTCCTAACTTACATCGCAATTGGGTTACGATTCCACATGTTACTCAGTTTGATGAAGCTGATATCACTGAGATGGAAGCATTCCGTAAGCAACAGAATGACCTTGCTGCGAAGAAAAAAGCTGATTACAAGATCACGCCATTAGTGTTCATGATGAAAGCGGTTGCCAAAGCATTAGCAGAGTTCCCAGTGTTTAACTCAAGCTTAAGCAGTGATGGTGAGTCACTTATTCAGAAGAAATACTTCCACATTGGTGTTGCCGTTGATACTCCGAACGGCTTAATGGTTCCTGTGGTTCGTGATGTTGATAAGAAAGGCATTGTTGAATTGTCGCGCGAATTAACCGACATTTCTATCCGTGCGCGTGACGGCAAGTTGAAGTCTGCTGATATGCAAGGTAGCTGTTTTACCATTTCAAGTTTAGGTGGCATTGGCGGTACGGCATTTACGCCGATTGTTAACTACCCAGACGTGGCCATTTTAGGTGTATCAAAATCTGAAATTAAACCAAAGTGGAATGGAAAAGAGTTTGAACCTAAATTAATGTTGCCTTTATCGCTTTCATACGACCATCGTGTTATTGATGGTGCTATGGCTGCACGCTTTAGTGTCACCTTGTCTGCGATACTTTCAGACATTCGTACATTGATTTTATAAGCATAAAGGTCGCTCATATGAGCGACCTTTTTATTGTGATCGGTTTCAAACAAATTGATTTGAGTATAAAATGCGCCCATCCCAATTTTTTAGTTCGCAATTGAAAGGAAATTGGACGTGAAACGTAAGTTTCAAGCTGGCGACATCGACATTTGGGCCGATCCGTCTTTCACACGGAATGAACAAGATTAGAGGAAATCATGAGTAACGAAATCAAAACTCAAGTAGTCGTACTAGGAGCAGGCCCAGCAGGTTATTCTGCGGCGTTTCGTGCTGCTGACTTAGGCTTAGACACCATAATTGTTGAGCGTTTCAGTACCCTTGGTGGTGTGTGTCTAAACGTTGGTTGTATTCCTTCAAAAGCACTATTGCACGTAGCAAAAGTCATTGAAGAAGCCAAAATTGTTGCTGACCATGGTGTGGTTTTTGGTGAGCCAAAGATTGATTTAGACAAATTACGTAGCTTTAAAAATAAAGTCATTAGCCAATTAACCGGCGGTTTAGGCGGAATGTCTAAAATGCGTAAAGTTGATGTGGTTAATGGTTTTGGTAAATTTACCGGCCCTAACAGCTTAGAAGTGACTGCTGAAGATGGCACTGTGACTGTTGTTCAGTTCGAACAAGCCATTATTGCAGCAGGTTCACGTCCAATTAAATTACCGTTTATTCCACATGAAGACCCACGTATTTGGGACTCAACTGACGCACTTGAACTGAAAGAAGTGCCTGGTAAGTTGCTTGTTATGGGTGGTGGTATTATTGGTCTAGAAATGGGTACTGTGTATTCATCTTTAGGCAGCGAAATTGACGTGGTTGAAATGTTCGATCAAGTTATTCCTGCTGCAGATAAAGACGTAGTTCGCGTTTTCACTAAGCAAATTAAGAAGAAGTTTAACCTTATTCTTGAAACTAAAGTGACCGCAGTTGACGCGAAAGATGATGGTATCTACGTGACAATGGAAGGTAAGAATGCGCCGACAGAACCTGTACGTTACGATGCTGTTTTAGTCGCAATTGGTCGTTCACCTAATGGTAAGTCTTTAGCTGCTGAAAAAGCAGGTGTGAATGTTGATGAACGTGGCTTTATTAACGTTGATAAGCAGTTACGTACTAACGTACCGCATATTTACGCTATCGGCGATATCGTTGGTCAACCTATGTTGGCTCATAAAGGTGTGCATGAAGGTCATGTTGCTGCGGAAGTGATTTCGGGCATGAAGCACTACTTCGATCCTAAAGTGATCCCATCAATTGCTTATACTAATCCTGAAGTAGCATGGGTCGGTCTAACTGAGAAAGAAGCGAAAGAGCAAGGTATTGCTTACGAAACTGCGACTTTCCCTTGGGCTGCAAGTGGCCGTGCAATCGCTTCAGATTGCAGTGAAGGTATGACTAAGCTAATTTTCGACAAAGAGACTCATCGCGTGATCGGTGGTGCTATTGTTGGATCTAACGGCGGTGAATTATTAGGTGAAATTGGCCTAGCAATTGAAATGGGTTGTGATGCTGAAGATATCGCATTAACGATTCATGCTCACCCAACATTGCATGAGTCTGTAGGCTTAGCAGCTGAAATGTATGAAGGTTCAATTACTGACTTACCTAACCCTAAAGCGGTTAAGAAAAAGAAGTAATCTAAGCTGATACTGAACAGCATAAGGCACTCCTCTTTAGGGGTGCTTTTTTTTACCTGTAATTTGATTTTTTAAGCTAGCATTAGCGGAGCATATTACTTTTTTTAAACATATAATTATAAAAAAGTAATATTGTTTATAAAGCGTTGTCAAAATGTGTTAAAAATAATGCATAGATGTACATGTCATTATTTCCTCTCAATGTAGAAAGTTATACTGTTTCTTTTATCTACAGCGTGACTAAACAAGAATATCAGTTTGTATCGGTTTAGGAGACGCTATAACGATGAGTATCAATATTATCTTTTTGAGGTATAGGCTTAATTTATGATCAGAGCGGTAATTTTTGGGGCTGTTAGTCTGATTCTGTGTTCGTTAGCCGCTGCGCCTGTGAATGCCGCAGATATTGTTCAGCGAGTCTTTAATGCGCAAGATGGTTTAGCTAATGCCACGATTCAAGATATTAGCTTTGACCATTATGGATTTGTTTGGCTGGCGACTCAGCAAGGTCTGTACCGGGTGAGTAACAGTAAAGTTAGACGCATCGATAAAGTCGGTTTTGATTCAGTTCTGGATGACGAGTTCATTTCTACTGTGGTTAACTCTGGTCAAGATCATTTACTGGTTGGCACTAATTCCTCGTTATATTTATACAGTATTTTAGATAATCACTTTAGTTTGATCCTTAGACCTGAAGATAATGATGCAACCAATATCAATAACAGTATTCACGTAGCGGCCACTCAGCGTCAGCTTGATGGGCGCTTACTCATATTGGCCTTTTCAGGGCAGGTTTATTATTTTGATGACATCACTCAGCAGCTTTCCTTATCCCCAAGCCATACATTAGATCGCAATTTGCCTTGGCGAAATGCGCTTGAGTTACATAATACTAATTATTTGTTTTCGACTAATCATGAGGTACAGCTTCATCATGCCGATGGGACTTTTATTGGGCAATTTCCATGGTCTGATAAAAATGGCACCATTAATAAGTTGTTTCAAGATAAACAACAACGAGTATGGATGTTGACATCAAAAGGAGTCTTTAAGCTTAATATTGAATCGCTTACAGTACAGGCTGTAGCAGAGATCCCTTATTATGTTGAGCAAATGGAGCAAGATCTTAACGGTGATTTATGGATTTCAAGTCGAGCGGGATTGATTTTTTGGAGTCAAGAAAACAATAAGTTAATTATATACCGTGACGAACTTAAGCAACGTGCAAATATTGATTACATCCATGATATGGCAGTCGATGCCGATGGTTTGTTATGGATTGGTGGCTCTGGAGATGGGCTTGCGGTCATTGCCGGTAAGCCTAGTTTTTTAATTGATGATTATTCTAAAAAGCCGCCTTATCAGCTTGATAATGAAATGGTGTGGTCGATATACAGTGAGGGTGACACTGTCTGGTTAGGTACTGATGGTGGTTTGTCAGTAGTGAATACCCATGACCAAACATCAATTATGCTCATTCCTAAGGGTTTTGAACTTAATGACAGTATTTATAAAATTAGTTCCCTGGATGAGCAGCACCTTGTTTTAGCGACGACCAGCGGCTTATATGTGGTCAATAAATTAACTAATATTAGTTCTCGCTTTGCTGATTGGAGTGGTGGCAAAACGTCGCTGGTTGATCGCGTAATCATTAATATTTATCGTGATAAATTGTTTAGTGATGTCATTTGGTTTGCGACTACGAAAGGCTTGTATTATTGGCAAGATGGTAAGGATGAGCTGACGCTACAAGAGATCAATGACGGTCAGCAGTCACTGACTAATGCTCGCTATAGTGCCCTATTAAGAGATACTGAACATCATCTATGGTTAGCTGGAAATAAACATTTTGGCTATTTAACCACAGAGGGTGAATATGTTTCTAAATTAAATCTATTTGCCAATTTTACTATTCTTCCAACGATTACCAGTGTTATGCAAGTGGCGCCAAGTGTGCTCTGGTTTGGTTCATCCCAACAAGGTATTTATCAATACAATACGCAAACTAATAAGATAATCTCACTGGATCAACAGTGGAAAATAGATTGTAAAGTGGTGTACTTTTTACAGGATACTGCAACCGATCATATTGTTGGCTGTGCCAGTGCCATTATTAAAATAAATAAGGCGACAGGTAAAGTCAGTTCGTTTAGTCATAAAGACGGTTTTATTTCCGATGAATTTAATGAGTCGGCAAAATTTTATGATCCTGCTAAAGGCTTTTTTGTCGGTACCCCTGATGGCGCTATGCTCATCGATCTTGATAAGTTAGCGCCGCGAACGGTCAATGATAAGGCGATACTTGAATCTGTATCTGTATTTTATGACGATAAAACAGCGGTTTATCTTATTCCAAGCCAGTTATCGCAAGTTGAACCAGGTGCGAGCCTAATTAGCTTCCAAATAGCCATACTGGATTACCTTGATGATAAACCCATGACCATCCAATATCGTTTGGTTGAGAATGGCTCCGATGCGGGAAATTATGTGTTACTGGAAGGGCAGTCACAAATTAATATTACCGGTTTAAGTGCTGGGGAATATGTGCTTGAACTCTTGTATAAAAAAAATGGTGTGTGGACGAATGAGCCATTTCAATATCGATTTACGGTAAAGCAGTTTTGGTGGCGATCACAACAATTTAAAGGTGCATTAATACTGATCATATTGCTAACTGGATTGGCCATATTGATCTTTAGGCAGCGACAGGTTAGCCGCTTTAAACAAATGAATACTGCATTACTGCAAAGTGATGATCGCTTACGCCAGGCTCTAAAAGGTAGCGATTCAGATTTATGGCAATGGCATGAGCATACTCGAATGTTTTCATTAGACAATCGCGGTGGTGTACTGGGACCTGAGCCTCATATCGACATAAAGCTAGAAGACATTCCCATTCATCAAGATGATATTGAGCAGATTTCCAAAGCCTGGAATGAGTTGATCACATGTGCAACAGACGTGATTGACATAGAGTATCGCTATCACAATCAATATGATCAGCAATGGCATTGGCTGCGAATTAAAGGTCGTGCCACTGATGTCGATCACAGTGGTGGAAAGTTAATACATGTTGCTGGTATGTATACCGATATTACCCAGCAAAGAGCGCTTGAAAGTGAGGTCAATTTATTAGCTCAAGCGTTTGAAAATACCTCAGAGGGTATGCTGATCTTAGATATCGATAAGCACATCAAAATTAGCAATGCTGCGGCCAATTTAATTCTCGCAGCTCAAAAGAGCGATTTAGTCGGAAAACCGTTTGCCAAATTAGTGTTTGAGACGCTAGAACCTTTCGACATGGATGATGTGTTTGATAAGGAGGGCTTTTGGACTGGAGAGTGCGAGTTTAATTGTAACGATGGTAGCCGATGTCCGGTATGGATAAATATCTCGACTATGTTCAACGTGAGCGGCTCTGCATTACATTATGTGGTGGTATTTTCAGATATCACTGAGCGCAAACATAACGAACTCCATCTGCGCCGTTTAGCCAACAATGACATGTTAACTGGCTTAGCGAATCGGGCGATGTTTTCACGCCGTCTGGGACAAGTCATAGAAACAGCAAAGCAGCACCATGAAAACTTAGCACTGTTGTTTTTAGATTTGGACAGATTTAAACATGTGAATGACTCTTATGGCCACAGTATGGGTGATGCCTTATTGGTTGAAGCCGCAAGTCGGTTACAGTCTTGCTTGTCTGAAGAACATTTGTTGTGTCGTTTTGGTGGCGATGAATTTGTTATCTTGCTGCGTGATGCCAAAGACGTCGATACCATCAACCACATAGCCAAACAACTGTTACAACAAATAGAAATGCCATTTAAATTATATGGTCGGGAATTTTTCATTTCGACTAGCATAGGCATCAGTATGTGGTCTGATGATGACCAAACTCCCGAAACCTTGATTAAAAATGCTGATTTAGCCATGTATCACGCTAAAGAAGAGGGGCGAGGTAATTTTCAATATTATTCCGCTGAGCGAAATGCTGAAGCCTTATACCATTTACGCTTAGAAGCTGATTTACACCAAGCGATACTTTGCAATGAGTTTGAGCTGTATTATCAGCCGCAGATTGATGTGAATAAGCATAATAGTATTGTCGGCGTTGAAGCCTTGATCCGTTGGAAACACCCAAAAGATGGCATGATCCGGCCCGATGTGTTTATTGGGATAGCCGAATCTTGTGGCCTCATAGTGGAAATTGATCGCTGGGTGCTCACTCAAGCTTGTCTCGACGGCGCGAGTTGGCATCAGCAGTACCAAAGTAAAATAAAAGTGTCGGTTAACGTGTCGGCAATGCATTTTAGGCAGCCAGACTTTATCGACTTTTTAACCGCGACATTACATAAAACTGGCATGCCTGCAAAATATTTGTCGGTAGAAATTACTGAAGGTGTATTGATGAAAGAAGTCGATATTGCCAGCCAACATTTACTCGCGTTAAAGCAGTTAGGCATTGATGTTGCGATCGATGATTTTGGCACCGGTTATTCTTCGCTCGCGTATTTGCGTTCATTCCAAGTCAATATTCTGAAAATTGATCGCTCATTTTTAATCCATATTGACACCCATCAAGCTGACCAAGCTATTGTAAGCAGTGTGATTGAATTAGCACGAAATCTCTCGCTTGAAGTCATTGCTGAAGGTGTTGAAACCGCTGAGCAACTTGCACAAGTTGTCCAACGAGGCTGCCATATTATTCAGGGCTATTATTTTGCCAAGCCGATGCCCAAAGCTGATCTTGAACAAGATATTAAGCAACAAATGAGCATTGAGCACTAATGGGTTCTCTGTGATACCACTATCATTCTATAGCGGCTATCCATTTGTATGGCTATTGGTTAAATGTTGTTAGAATGCGTTGTTTTTACTTACTTTCGGAATGATTTATGCAATCAACCTTACGCCTTAACTTATTAATATGGTTTTTGGCTAGCAGTATGTGCCTTTGCCTGGCGGTGCAACCTGCCTATGCAGCAAAAAAAGCGCCTAAAGAAAGGCCCACAATTGGCTTAGTGCTCAGTGGTGGCGGAGCCAAGGGCGCTGCACATATTGGTGTATTGAAAGTACTTGAAAAATATCATATTCCTGTTGATTACATTGCGGGTACCAGTATTGGTGCCTATGTTGCTGGCATGTATGCATTAGGCTATAACGCCGACCAAATTGAAAAAATTATGCTCAGTGGAGAATGGTCTAAAGGCTACTCAGACACTATTCCGCGCGATAAATTAAGCTACCGTGATAAACAGCAACGTGATCAGTTTAATATTCCACTCACAGTGGGCTATAACAATAACAGTTTAACTTCTCCTAGTGGTTTGTTACGTGGCCAAAGTATGTCGCAATTATTGCGCCACTCGACGGGTTTAGTTGAGCAGTTTGGTGATTTTGATGAACTCGCTATTCCCTATCGAGCAGTGGCGACGGATTTAGCCACCAGTGAAGCCGTAGTGTTATCTAGCGGCAGTGTTGTGCAAGCAATGCAAGCATCGGCAACGGTACCTGGTGCATTGCAACCAGCATTGATTAATGGCCGCTTACTGGTTGATGGTGGCATTGCCAATAATATGCCGATTGATGTGGTCAAAGCCATGGGCGCAGACATCATCATTGCTGTTGATATCGGTTCGCCATTAACTAAGCAAGAAAACTTAGACAGCACCATTGCTGTATTAGAGCAGCTATCAACTATGTTGACTCAAGCTAGCACTGCGCGGCAAAAAACCTTGCTGACATCGAGCGATATCTTAATTCGTCCTGCCATTGATAATTTAAGCACCACTGATTTTTCAATTATGCCATTGGCACTTAAATTAGGTGAAGATGCCGCTAAGTTAGAATTAGTAAAGTTACAACCTCTTGGCATTAGTGAACAAGATTACTTAGCCTATCAAGCAAGTAAATTACAACAAAGTTTACTGTGGAACGACCCGCTTAAAAAACCTATTTATAAAATTGCTTTTGATAATCAATCAAAAGTCAGCGAGAAATTACTGCGTGAGCGTTTAGGGATCACTGAAGGTATTATTCTGAGTAAAGAGGAACTCGATTCTGCTCTAAATCGGGTGTACTCACTGAATAAATTTGAGCGTGTTGATGCTGAGTTTGAAGATGTTGATCAAGGGCGAATACTGACCATTACCACTAAGGCCAAATCATGGGGACCAAACTATTTTCAAGCGGGATTTAATTGGGAAGATGATTTCACCTTAGATTCGGCGATTACCTTAAGTTTGGCGTATACCATGACTGACTTAACTGAAAATGGTGGTGAGTGGCGTAACGAATTAGAACTTGGCTTTAAAAAGCGCGTGGCGACTGAGTTTTATCAACCCTTAGATCGTGATCAAACATTTTACAGCTTAGCGAGATTTCAATATGAAATGAAAAACTGGGATCTGTACGATCAAGATATCCGTTATTTTCAACTCGAGAATAAAGTCGCACAAATTGTATTAGGTATCGGTTATAACTTTAATTCTGATGGCATTATGGAATTTGGTGTTATCGCCGAAGATGGCCGTGTTACCAGTGAATTTGGCTTGGTTGATTCAATTAATTTCCATTCAACCGGCGGCTATTTTAAAGTTGCCTACGATAATCTCAACAGCATTAGTTTCCCAACAGAAGGCAATAGACTGACTTTTACCAGCTATTTAAGAGATGAGTCATATAAAGGCTTAAGTAATGTCAGTAATACTGACAGCGATGATTTAGCCTGGCAATTTGAGGCCGATTGGAAAGGCGCATTAAAGCTCGGTAATCATGCCATTGTGGGTAAAATGGAATTGGCAACCACCCAGAATGATGGCGACTTTACTTTGCATGTTGCCGATTTAGGAGGTTTCTTAAACTTATCTGGTTTCCGCAAAGATACCTTGGTCGGCGCCCATAAAGTCTTTGGTGCTGTGATTTACCAGTACGATCTTGGCCGCGATGTGCTGATCACCGATTTGCCTTTGTACTTAGGCACTAGCCTTGAAGCTGGTAATGCATGGTTTAATCGCGATGATGTCGATTTAGGTGATTTGATTTTCGGTAGTAGTTTATATTTAGGTACTGATACCGATTGGGGACCCGCGGCATTAGGTTTTGGATTTAATGACAGCGGCCAGTCTGCATTTTATTTATTTGTCGGCAAAAACTTTTAAGCAGTTATTATTCAATCTAAGCCAAAAACTTAGAGGCTAGAGCGCTGCGCTGCTAGATGCTATACAAGCTAACAGCCTAGAAGCTAGAACCTAGCAGGACGCAGTCCGCTCTAGTAGCGCAGCGATCTAGACCCTAGCAGGACGTAGTCCGCTCTAGCAGCGCAGCGACCTAGAATCTAGCAGGACGCAGTCTGCTCTAGCAGCGCAGCGATCTAGAACCTAGCAGGACGTAGTCCGCTCTAGTAGCGCAGCGATCTAGACCCTAGCAGGACGTAGTCCGCTCTAGCAGCGCAGCGACCTAGAATCTAGCAGGACGTAGTCCGCCCTAGTAGCGCAGCGACCTAGACCCTAGCAGGACGCAGTCCGCTCTAGTAGCGCAGCGACCTATAACCTAGCAGGACGCAGTCCGCTCTAGCAGCGCAGCGACCTTGTTAAGCAATGCGGGTAATAATCCTGCGTGCGCCAATTGATGATGCGCAATAACCCATTTGGTTTGTGTCGCGGTGTGAGGCGCAGGAATTGCCACTGTTTGCATGCTGGCAGCACGGGCAGCAATTAAGCCATTAAATGAATCTTCAATCGCAATACATTGGCTTGGTGCTATGTCCAAGCCTTTAGCACAATTCAAATATACCTCGGGATGAGGCTTGCCATAGTCTAAATTTTCAGCAGACTCTATAGCATCAAAATAATGACTTATAGCGAGTTTATGCAGCACTGCTTCGATAATTAATGACGATGAAGAGGTGGCTAAACCTATTTTAAGCCCTAAACGTTTGCACGCCTCTAGCGACTCAATCACACCTAACATGGGTTGACCATGTGCGTTTATTTGGCTTACTACTTCATTAACTATGGTATTCGCCGTCGCTGTATTGTCGTAATTTGGCCATGGAAAACGTTGGTGCCAATAGCTAACAACATGATCAATGCGCAAGCCTGTGGTTTGCTCCACGTCTTCAAGGCTGAGGTTAAGCCCAAAACTATTCAGCACAGTTTGCTCAGCTAACTGCCAAGCGGGTTCGGAATCAATTAAAATTCCATCCATATCAAAAATAACGGCTTTTATTTGGGTAGACACAATTCAGACTCCATAAACAGCATAACCTTAAGCGCTAATTATTGCTTTGATGCTGTTATGGCGCAATCAAAATAGACTTTTTAAAAAATATTTCATTTAAAAAACAAGATATCTTTTTGTATATAGTTTAATCAGCGGGTACCGCATAAGCTAATGTATTTAAATATTTTTTTAGCTGTTTCAAACTATTGTCTAATTTTAATTTATTGAACTTGGGTTTAAATTGATTTTTAGGTTGATAAATCGCATTGATTTCATACCTCTGGTAGTGTGAGCTGATTCATACTTTTATAAAGCTGTAGTATACTGGTGGTCGGATTTCAAGCCCGAACCAGTGGAATTATCAGCGTAATCATAATGACGCTGAGTTTCGCCGTTAGGCGTCAAACAAAGAGGAATGTTGCCGTGCTAGAAGCATATCGTAAACACGTCGCAGAACGTGCTGCAGAGGGTGTAGTCCCTAAGCCATTAGATGCACAACAAGTGGCTGAACTGGTTAAGTTAATTGAAACACCTCCAGCAGGTGAAGAGGCATTCGTCCTCGACTTGCTCGAAAATCGTATTCCACCAGGAGTAGATGAAGCCGCTTATGTTAAAGCCGCTTTCCTTGATGCAGTCGCTAAAGGCACTGTGTCATCTCCTATTTTAAGCGCAGAACACGCTGTTAAACTGCTTGGCACTATGCAAGGCGGTTACAACATTGAGCCGTTAATTGACCAACTAGATAATGCAGCATTAGCACCTCTATCGGTTACCGCACTTTCAAATACATTGTTGATGTTTGATTCATACCACGATGTTGTTGAAAAAATGCAAGCGGGTAATGATTTTGCTAAGCAGGTTGTTGAGGCTTGGGCTAATGCAGATTGGTTCTTAAACCGTCCAAAAATGGCTGACAAAGTTACCTTAACAGTGTTTAAAGTGTCTGGTGAAACCAACACTGATGATTTGTCTCCTGCGCCAGATGCATGGTCTCGTCCAGATATTCCACTACACGCATTAGCAATGCTAAAAAATGCCCGTGACGGTATTGTGCCTGATCAATCAGGTGTAGTGGGTCCAATCAAAGAAATCGAAGCGTTAAAAGGTAAAGGTCATCCTTTAGTTTACGTTGGTGATGTGGTTGGTACGGGTTCTTCACGTAAATCTGCCACTAACTCAGTGTTATGGTTTATGGGTGATGATATTCCTTATGTGCCTAACAAGCGTGCTGGTGGCTTCTGTTTAGGTAACAAAATTGCGCCAATTTTCTTCAACACCATGGAAGATGCGGGTGCATTACCGATCGAACTAAACGTTGATCAAATGGATACTGGTGATGTGATCGATATCTACCCTTATGAAGGTGTAGTTAAGCGTCACGGCACTGATGAAGTTATCTCTACATTTGAGCTTAAAACCGAAGTATTGTTAGATGAAGTTCGTGCTGGTGGTCGTATTCCGTTGATCATTGGTCGTGGCCTTACTGACCGTGCGCGTGAAACCTTAGGACTTGAAGCATCAAAAGTGTTTGTTCGTCCACAAGACATCGCCGCTTCTAACAATGGCTATACTTTAGCTCAGAAAATGGTTGGTAAAGCATGTGGCGTATCAGGCGTTCGTCCTGGCCAATACTGCGAACCTAAGATGACCTCTGTCGGTTCACAAGACACTACCGGTCCTATGACACGTGATGAGTTAAAAGACTTAGCATGTTTAGGCTTTAGTGCTGATTTAACCATGCAGTCATTCTGTCACACTGCCGCTTATCCAAAGCCAGTTGATGTTACCACTCACCACACACTTCCAGATTTCATTATGAACCGTGGTGGTGTTGCTTTACGTCCAGGTGACGGGGTTATTCACTCTTGGTTAAACCGTATGTTGTTACCCGATACCGTAGGTACTGGTGGTGATTCACATACTCGTTTCCCTATTGGTATTTCGTTCCCAGCAGGTTCTGGTCTAGTAGCATTTGCTGCAGCAACAGGTGTTATGCCTCTTGATATGCCTGAATCAGTGCTAGTGCGCTTTAAAGGCGAAATGCAACCTGGTATTACCTTACGTGATTTAGTTCATGCTATCCCACTAAAAGCAATTGAAATGGGTCTGCTAACGGTTGAGAAGAAAGGCAAAATTAACGCTTTCTCTGGCCGCGTATTAGAAATTGAAGGTCTTGAAAAACTTAAAGTTGAACAAGCATTTGAATTATCTGATGCATCTGCTGAGCGTTCAGCGGCAGGTTGTAGCATTAAGCTAGACAAAGAGCCAATCATTGAATATCTAACCTCTAACATCGTAATGTTAAAGTGGATGATTGCAGAAGGTTATGGCGATCGTCGTACGATTGAACGTCGTATTACTGCGATGCAAGAATGGATTGCTAACCCACAGTTGATGGAAGCAGATAAAGATGCAGAATATGCTGAAATTATCGAAATCAACCTAAACGACATCAAAGAGCCAATCCTTTGTGCACCAAACGATCCTGATGATGCAGTATTATTATCAAGCGTTGCACAAACTAAGATTGACGAAGTGTTTGTGGGTTCTTGTATGACTAACATCGGTCACTTCCGTGCTACCGGTAAGATGTTAGAAAAGTTTGCTACCACGCTACCAACTCGTTTATGGATTGCACCACCGACTAAGATGGACCGCGATCAATTAACGGAAGAAGGTTACTACTCAATCTTCGGTCGTGTTGGTGCTCGCATCGAGATCCCTGGTTGTTCTCTATGCATGGGTAACCAAGCACGTGTTGCAGAAGGTGCGACTGTAGTATCAACGTCTACACGTAACTTCCCTAACCGTTTAGGTACTGGCGCAAACGTTTACTTAGCATCAGCTGAGTTAGCCGCAGTAGCAGCATTGTTGGGTCGTTTACCTTCAGTTGAAGAGTATCAAGAATACGCCAAAGAATTAGATGCAACAGCAGCTGATACTTACCGTTACTTGAACTTCGACCAAATCGATTCTTACACTAAGAAAGCCGACAGCGTGATTTTCCAAGCCGCAGTTTAAGCTTAAACTAGTTAACAATTGATCAAAAATGCCAGCAGAAATGCTGGCATTTTTATTTGGATGGCAGAATTTTTTTTATTATTGAATAGACTTATACCATTAGACATCTAGTAAAAGTAATACTGATTAATATTGGGAATTATTTTCAATATTTAAAGCAAACTCTGTGAGTTTAATACTAAAGTGAATTACAATTTTATGGACTATTTTTAAGTAATTATTTTACTTACTTATTTCGTTACACAAGTTAACATTAAAGCCTCTTCAAACGACTTATTAATTACATTAATATCAGTTCAAAACTTCATTTTAACTAATTGCCTGCCGCAGGCTATCGTGCAGATAATCCAGCGAGACGCCGCAAGCACTTCCATGTGGGCTTAACCAAAACATCCATGTTTTGGATACTCGCTGACTCATCTACACCTGTAATTTTTATCTCTTCGATTTACCTCTATTTGTGACGATGGCTAAAAAGCAAAAGCAAAAGCAAAGGGCTGTATCCCCGATAAAAGATCTCGGGGATGACGGTTTGAGTGTGGTGATTCAATTCACCTAAATAAAGCGGACTTTATTACAAATAACGTTAAATCGAAGAGATGGAATATCGGGTGTAAGCGCGGCTGTGACCGTCCATGACATGGACGTCATGGCCGAGTTTACAGGGATGTACTTGTAACGTGTCACAGAAGTGCTTGCACTAAGGCCTGCGGCAGGCAATTGATAACAGTCATGGTATGAACTACAGCAAGTTTTCCAATACGAAAGATAAATGGATATTAGTCGCTGACTTATCTGCACCTGTAATTATGCTCTCTTCGATTTAGCTCTATTTGTGACTATGGCTAAAAAGCAAAAAGCTGGATCCCCGATAAAAGATCTCGGGGATGACGGTTTGAAGGTTTAATTATTAACTCGGACGAGATGATTTTTATCCCCTATGAGGCTAAATCGAAGAGATGGAATATCGGGTGTAAGCGCGGCTGTGACCGTCCATGACATGGACGTCATGGCCGAGCTTACAGGGATTTTTTGTATATAAAAAGCGCGGCGTACCACAGAAGTGCTTGCACTAAGGCCCGCGGCAGGCAATTGATAACAGTCATGGTATTAATTAAAACAAGCTTTCCAATACCAAAAGGTAAGGGTTCGTTTGTTTTCGGGTAAACATTATCAAGGATGTACATTGCAAGGTGTTGCAGAAGTGTTTGCGCTAAACGTCACTCGCACACATCGATAACTTGGTATGTGTTATCACCCAATGTGAAACCTTGTGATGTTGGTCTGGTGTGGGCGAAGCGCAACGACGTTAGTGGCCGCAGGCCATATCTTAAAAAAGTTTTTGGCCAGTGCAAGGTGGAACCTTGCGATGTTAATTCAAACGAAGTTTGAAAAAGCTGGTGTGGTCGTAGGCCATTGTTAAAACAAAGTCTATGAATACTTAATATTCATCGAAATCAGAGGTTCACGTGAGCCATTCTCTGCCCGCAATCTGGCAAGATATTGCTGCCATAGCTCAGTTTGATTACTGCATAAGTTATGCAGTACCTGCCAAGAATATAAGCCGGTATCGTGGCCATCATCAAAGATGATTTTAACTGCATAATGACCAACTGGTTCGAGCGCTTTGATATTAACGGCTTTCTTATGGGTAACCAATATTGGATTACCATGACGCTGCACTTCTGCAGACGGCGAGAATACCCGTAACATTTCACAGCTGATATTGTAGGTTTGGCCGTTATCGAATGTCACTTCGAGTAACTTAGATTGGCGCTTAAGTTTAATGCCAGTGACAGTCGGCGTTGATTGGGTCATGGGAATACCTATAAAAAAAGGATTAACGCTAAATCGCAGATTATCATCATACGCGACTTTGCTGTTAATCCTATTGTTGAAAAGTGCATTCGTGATGTTTATTCATATAGAAAAGGTCACGAGCCTCCCATCAGTCATAATCAAATGGGAGGACGCTTGATTCAAATAATGATTATAAAATGAAGCGACTTAAGTCTTCATCTTGTACCAAGGTATCAAGATGGTCATTGACATAGTCAGCATCAATTACAAAGGTGGAACCTGATTTTTCAGAAGCATCATAGGAGATATCTTCCATCAGCTTTTCCATCACAGTATGTAAACGGCGAGCACCAATATTTTCAGTACGCTCGTTCACTTGCCATGCGGCTTCAGCAATACGTTCAATACCGGACTCAGTAAACTCTATGGTGACACCTTCAGTGTTCATTAGGGCAATACTTTGCTCAGTAAGTGACGCAAATGGCTCGGTTAAAATACGTTTAAAGTCGGCGGCAGTTAGGGCATCTAACTCAACTCGAATCGGTAAACGGCCTTGAAGCTCTGGAATGAGATCAGAGGGTTTAGACATCTGGAATGCACCAGAGGCGATAAACAAAATATGGTCTGTTTTGACCATGCCGTGCTTAGTCGACACAGTACAACCTTCAACTAATGGCAGTAAGTCACGTTGCACACCTTCACGAGACACATCAGGGCCTGAGCTTTCGCCGCGTTTACAAATTTTGTCGATTTCGTCTAAAAACACAATGCCATTTTGCTCAACCAGCTCTATCGCTTGCTCTTTCAAGTCTTCTTGATTGACCAGCTTAGCGGCTTCATCTTCAACGAGCTGCTTGTAAGCATCTTTAATTTTAAGCTTTTTGCGCTTAGAGGTGCTTTGACCAAGATTTTGAAATAACCCCTGCAACTGGTTGGTCATTTCTTCCATGCCTGGCGGCGCCATAATCTCAACACCTACTTGAGGTGCCGCTATGTCGATTTCAATTTCTTTGTCGTCTAATAAGCCTTCACGCAGCTTTTTACGGAAAACCTGACGGGTGCTGGAGTCATCTTTTTTGTCGGTATCCCAGTCATCTTTCGGCTTAGGTAATAACGCATCTAAAATGCGTTCTTCGGCAAGCTCTTCGGCACGATAACGGCATTTTTTCATCTGCTGTTCGCGAGTCATTTTAACGGCAGAATCGGTCAAATCACGGATGATTTGTTCCACTTCTTTACCGACATAACCGACTTCAGTAAATTTTGTTGCTTCAACTTTGATGAACGGCGCGTTAGCCAATTTTGCTAATCGACGGGCAATTTCTGTTTTACCTACACCAGTTGGGCCGATCATTAAAATATTCTTTGGCGTGACTTCATGGCGCAATGCAGGCTCAAGCTGCATCCGGCGCCAGCGATTTCGCAGTGCAACGGCTACCGAGCGTTTGGCATTTTGTTGGCCAATAATGTGTGCATCTAGTTCGTGAACAATTTCACGTGGAGTCATTTCAGACATAACTGTTCCTTTATTAACGCTCGAATTAGTAGTCTAACTTTTCGATAGTTTTGAATTGGTTGGTGAATACACAAATGTCACCTGCAATTGTTAGTGATTTCTCTGCAATATCTTCTGCACTTAACTCGGTATTTTGCAGTAGTGCTAAGGCCGATGCATGGGCATAGTTGCCACCAGAACCGATAGCAATAAGATCGTACTCAGGTTGTACCACATCACCATTACCGGTAATAATGAGTGATTCTTGAGCATCGGCTACCACTAGCATAGCCTCGAGTTTACGTAGCATTTTGTCGGTGCGCCAATCTTTGGCTAATTCGACAGCAGACTTTAATAAATGGCCTTGATGCATTTCGAGCTTAGCTTCAAAGCGCTCAAAAAGAGTAAATGCATCGGCAGTACCGCCAGCAAAACCAGCTAGTACTTTATTGTGGTATAGGCGGCGCACTTTACGGGCATTGCCTTTCATCACGGTATTGCCTAGAGACACTTGGCCATCACCAGCGATGACGA
The DNA here is from genome assembly GCF_014163845.1 of Shewanella sp. SR43-4. NCBI lineage: Bacteria > Pseudomonadati > Pseudomonadota > Gammaproteobacteria > Alteromonadales > Shewanellaceae > Shewanella > Shewanella sp. SR43-4. Next base: position 33,159 of record NZ_JACJEB010000022.1, read on the forward strand.
CTTGATTATTGCGGCGAACGGATACGATAGTAGTCACGGTAAATCCTCTTCCTAATACATCAACGGCTCATTAGGGTGAATGCAATTGTTGATTGTTAAAATGGATATGGGGCCAAAATGCTAAATATCAAGCGATGGTTAACAAAAAGCCCTGTTCGAATGAACAGGGCTAATATGAGATAAATGTTATCAGCAGACTTGTGGTGTTATTCCCATAACCAAATAATGCAGCCATTTAAACCTGCGCTTTGCATCTTATGCCGGTTATGTTCCGCCTCGCGTTTGTTTGGATAAGGCCCTAACACTACCCGATACCATATTCCGTTGGTGCCTTCACTACGACGAACCTGCGCTTCAGCACCTTGGAAGGCGATTCTGGCTTTCATTTCATTTGCTTGTGATTCTTGTCTAAACGATCCGCATTGCATTTGATAGATACCGCTTGAAACCACTCCAGACTGAGGCAAGTCAATTTCAACTTGCTTGTTTTCAAGCTCTTCCAGATAAGTCCATTCTTCTTGTGGCTTAGGTGGTAATGCATTTGGATCTTTCTTAACCACTTTTTTAGGTGCATCTGCGGCGACGGCCTGTACGGTTTTCTTTTTCGGTTGCTGAACCTGCTCACTTGTTACTGGTGAGTCAGAGCTACCATTAATCGACCATAAAAAGTAACCAAAGCCGCTCAATAATGTGAGTATCACAAACACAGCAAAATAAGGAAAAGAGCGTTTAGGTGCTTTTTTTCGTTGTGGCGCGCGGGCTTTTGCGCCCGCCCGAGGTTTGCGATTTGCGTAGTCACGACTCATGATTACATCCGCTCTAGGGTTTCAATGCCAAGTAGTGACAAGCCCGTTTTTAAGGTCTTTGCGGTTAATTGCGACAACAATAAACGGCTTTGTTTTTCGGCTTCTGTTTCGGCCGCCAGTACTGGACAAGCTTCATAAAAACTCGAAAATTCGCTAGCAAGCTCATAAAGATATCCACATAGTACATGTGGTAAGCCTTTGTCTGTCATGCGAGTTAATACTTCACCAAACTGGGCTAATTTAGTGCCTAAGTCTTTTTCTTTTTCATGTTCGAGCACAATCTTAGCTTGGCTAAGATCAATATCAGCCGCACGCTTGAAAATACCGGCAACACGTGTGTAGGCATATAATAGATAAGGTGCGGTATTGCCTTCAAAACTGAGCATTTGCTCAAAGCTGAAAATATAATCGCTGGTTCTGTTTTTAGATAGGTCTGCATACTTAACCGAGCTGATCCCAACCACGCGAGCAATTTCAGTAAGGGTCGCTTCATCCATATCTGGGTTTTTGCTACGAACAAGTTCAAGTGCTCGCACATCGGCTTCATCAAGTAAATCAACTAATTTAACTACACCACCAGAGCGAGTTTTAAAAGGGCGTCCATCAGCACCGTTCATGGTGCCAAAGCCTGTGTGCTCTAGTGACATTTCTGGGCGAACAAATTTAGCTAATTTGGCGAGACTAAACACTTGTTGAAAATGCAGTGCTTGGCGTAAGTCAACAAAGTACAACGCGCGATCGGCTTTTAGTACGTTTGAGCGATAACGCATGGCAGCAAGATCTGAAGTGGCATATAAATAGCCACCATCAGCTTTTTGGATGATAACAGGAAGAGGTTCACCCTCTTTGGTACGAAATGCTTCTTGGAACACCACTTTAGCGCCATTACTTTCGTCCAACAAACCTTGGGCATCAAGATCGCTAACCACTTGAGCAAGGTCGGCATTATAGGCGCTTTCGCCGTGCACATCGGCGCGGGTTAAGCTAACCCCTAAACGTTTATAAACATCATGGCAGTGGCTTAATGAAATATCGTTAAACTCGCGCCATAATTTATTACAGTATTCGTCACCAGATTGTAAAGCGACCACGAGTTGACGAGCACGAGTGGCAAATTCAGTCGACTCATCAAACCGGACTTTAGCTGCGCGATAAAAACTTTCTAAGTCAGACAATTCCATTTTGGCTTGTTCGCCATTGGCTGCGCGTAACTCTTCCATTAACGCCAGTAGCATACCAAACTGAGTTCCCCAATCGCCTACGTGGTTTTGACGGATCACCTTATGGCCTAAAAACTCAAGCGCGCGCACTACGCTGTCACCAATAATGGTTGAACGTAAGTGACCGACGTGCATTTCTTTGGCTAAGTTTGGCGAAGAATAATCAACCACGATCGTTTGCTTAGGCGGTAATATCACGCCTAGGTGGTCACTGTTTAGCGCTTGTTGTAGCTGATTAGCTAATGCATTGTCATCAATAAAGAAATTAATAAACCCTGGACCAGCAATTTCTACTTTGGCCACATAAGATGATGCAGGCAAAGTATCAATGATCAGCTGCGCTAACTCACGAGGGTTCTTTTTAGCTACTTTGGTTAGCATCATTGCCAGGTTAGTCGCTAAGTCACCATGACTTTTATCTTTAGTGCGATCGACCTGAATGCGGGCTTGAAAATCAGCCGGCACAATCCCTTGCTGTTTGAAGGATTCGATGGTTTGTTCTAGTAAAGATTCAATATGTGATTTCATGGGCTTTTGCTTGCACTAATTCGTTAAATGAATGACATGACGGAACCGCATATTTTAGCCGTTTATAGGGGGTGATTGCTATCTGCTTTAACGGAAATATTGGTTTTTTTATGTTGATTATGAACCTAAGTGAAGTTTATCACTGGTATAAGGTCGGTTTACTTCCCGTACAGCAGGCGATTACATCAAATCCTGTGGGTCACGATCGATACTCCAGCGACAACGTTTACTTTCTGGTATTTGTTCAATAAGCGCTAAAACCCGTTCAAATTCGGTTTGTAAACGCTGCCGACTTTTGGCTTGCAGTATTAATTGGCGGCGGTATTTGCCTGCTTTACGATCAAGCGGTGCCGGAATTGGACCAATAATTTCAAAGTCTTTATCTTGGGGGAGTAGTTCGCTAGTGCGTGTTAAAAAAGCATCAGCATCTTCAGCTAAATGTGCTTCAGCGCGAATTAATACCATGTGCCATGCCGGTGGTAATAATGCTTGTTGACGTTCTTTTAGCTGACTACGAGCAAACTCACCATAACCGCGCTTCAACAGGTCGCGCAAAATTGGGTTATCACTTTGATGGGTTTGCAGGAGTACTTTACCGGGTTTATCAGCGCGGCCAGCACGGCCCGATACTTGGGTGTATAGCTGGCCAAATCGTTCTGGTGCGCGAAAGTCTGCACTAAACAGGGCGCCATCAACATCAAGTAAACCCACTAAGGTGACATCAGGAAAGTGATGACCTTTTGCCAGCATTTGTGTGCCAACGAGGATTTTATATTTACCCATGTGTATGCCTTGCAACTGCTGCTCAAGTGAACCTTTACGCCGCGTGGTGTCGCGGTCTATTCGCACTACAGGATATTTGGGAAACAGTTTTACGATTTCTTGTTCCAGTTGCTCGGTACCTAAACCATGGCCCATTAGCATAGTGCTGCCGCATTGGTGGCATTGGCGTGGAATAGCGTATTGATTACCGCAATGATGACAACATATTTCGTTTAGGCCCTGATGGACGGTAAAAAAGGCATCACAGCGATCACATTCATGTAAATGACCACATTCATGACACAGTAGCGCGGGCGCAAAACCACGGCGGTTTAAAAATAGCAGCACCTGATTACCTGCATCAAGGTGCATGCGCATTTCGTTAATTAATGATGCTGACATCCCCGCTTTTAGGGGTTGCGAAGTAATATCAATAATACCTTGTTTCACTTTTTGCGCTGCGCCAGCGCGCTCACTTAATTCAAGGTGATGATAGCGTCCGGATAAGGCATTTTGTAAGGTTTCTAATGATGGCGTTGCTGAACCTAAAACCACCTGAATATCTTCAAGGTGTCCCCGCATTACGGCTAAATCTCGGGCGTGGTAGCGCACACCTTCTTGTTGTTTAAAGCTACTGTCATGCTCTTCATCAAGAATAATTAACCCAGGAAAAGCCATAGGAGTAAAGAGTGCTGAGCGAGTGCCAATAATAATTGCCGCTTCACCGACACGAGCCTGACGCCAAGCTTCTAGGCGTTGATTATCGGTTAGGCCCGAATGGATCACGGCGACATTGACTTCGAAACGGCGTTTGAAGCGATTAATGGTTTGCGGGGTTAAGCCTATTTCAGGCACAAGAATGAGCGCTTGTTTACCTTGTTGTAAAATAGTCTCAAGCAAGGCTAAGTAAACTTCAGTTTTGCCTGAGCCAGTAATCCCTTCTAATAAAGTGCAATGAAAACCTAGCTGTTGAGTGAGTACCGATACTGCGACAGCTTGCTGTTTGTTAAGCTTGTGGGGTGATTCATTCATGATCAGTTGTTGACGCCAACTTAAATCATGGCAGAGCACTTTTTCTTGCCGTTCAATCCAGTGTTTTTGTTCTAATGCTTTTAATGCCGCTTTGCTTAATTGTTGAGTGGTGAACTCATCATGGCTGATGGGATTTGCCAGCAATAACTCGTGCAGTTTTTTCTGTGCCGGAGCGCGTGTTAATACGCTAGGGTCAGCATTGCGTCCTTGCGGGCTTAAATGATATTCAACCACGGCTTGTGGCGTTGCTTCTAAGCCTTTTCTCAATGCCACTGGCAGCGCTTGACTGAGCATTTGCCCTTGAGTGGTAAAGTAATATCGGGCGGCCCACAGGGTTAATTTATATAGCGAATCAGGTAGCAATGGGGCATCATCTAACACAGCTGTAACAGATTTTATTTGATGGGGTGCCAAGTCACAGCTGTCTGTAATTGCGGTTATTAAGCCAATGAGTTGTTGTGATCCAAACGGTACTTTTACCCTAAGTCCTATTTGTAATCCCGCTTGCTGCTGGTCTTTTACGCGGTAACTAAAGTTTCTGCGTAATGGGACGGGTAAGGCAACTTCAACAAACACGGGCATAAGGTTTCATCATTTTCAATTCTGTAGTGGATTGCGGATCAGTTTACCTCTAAGTGTCATCAAAGAGATAGGGCAACATATATGCGTAAAGGACTTATTGAGGCTATTATCCTAGGGTTTGGATTATTGAGCTATATTGCTACTGCAATGGCTCAAGTTAATCATGTCAGTATTAATAGTCGTCAATTTGAAGTAAATCATTTACCGCAATTAAAAGTTAATGTGGTGGCACAAAATGATGATGTGTCGCGATTAGGATTTTATATCCGCCAGTTAGAGAATAACAAGGTTGAGCAGCAAAAGTTAACGGTGCAGGCCATTAATCGCTTTTTACTCCAACTTAATGGTAGCGAGATCATCAGTGACTCAAATGCGCAGTTAATTATTACTGAAGCCACTTCGACAGGAGCGGTCACCTTGGCTGTTGTGGCTATTTTTGATGCGCCATATTCGCTCAATGGTGCAAAGATAGCGGTCAACAGTGAACATCGGCCAATACCTGACGCTAATCTGCCAGTAATGAGTACTTCCAAACATCAGCAAGTTGATCATCGCGTGGCTCAAGTGCCATCGGTGCCATCATCAACTATTGTACCTACTCAACAAGTTAACTGTTTGCTTGAACGTGATAATAGTGACACCTTATGGCGAATAGCTAATCGTTATAAACAACAGTGGAATACGAGCGTTTACGGTGCGATGTTAGCTATATTTGAGGCGAATTTATTGGCATTCTCTAAGCAAAAAATCCACTTGTTACTTAAAGATGTGCCATTGAATTGCCCATCAACAATGATTTTGGCGCAATATGATAATAAAGCGGTCGACAAAAAAGTATTCGAGGCGATTGAGGCAAAACATGCCAATCAATAAGTTTGATGCTGATCATCTGTGATAAAAACGCTTATGTAGTCGAGTATTTGCTCTTTCTGTCAGTAATTAGTTGCAGCAGATTATGTTAGTTTATATAGTTGCACATGTTAATATTTGTGATGTTAGGCATTTTAAAAATTAAAAAAGTAAACAATAATAATAAATTACAGCGTGATAAACGTAGCATTAACACTTTAACAATCAGTGTATAAATGCACAAAGTATCATGATTTTTACAGCATAACTGTATGCTGTATGGAAGCGGTTTATAATCGAAAGGATTGTATTGATGAAACGCGTTAAGATGCTAACTATATTAGCATTACTTGCATTTAACAGTATTTCAACTGTGATCGCTGAAGTCAGTCATATCAGTATTGATACCATTCCATTTGAAAGTGGCCAAACACCTAAATTAACCGTGAATGTTATAACCGATCACCATGATTTATCGCGGCTGACGTTTTACTTACGCCAAATTTATAAAGACAATATCGTGCTAGAAAAGCTCGATGTTGAGCGACGTGATAATGATGTTTTTGTATTAACAGGCACTGAAAAAGTTCGCGATCAAGATGCGGCATTAATTGTATCGGAATTTCGTAATGCTAAATGGCTGCAATATTCCCCTGTAGCTTTATTTTCTCAAACTGTTGCCCAGAGTAAACACCAGCCGGTAGCCATTAAAACGATGAAGTCGTCTGCGACATTATCGACATTAAAACCTACGCCAATAAGTCACCAGACCAGCGTTACACCTCAAGTCGCGACAACGCAAAGAAATCTGAGTGATTGCCAGGTTAATCATTTAGCGAGTGATACCTTATGGAAAATAGCGGTGCGCTATCGTAAGCAATGGAATTCAAATATCTACGGCGCAATGCTTGCCCTTTATGAAACCAATCCATCTGCATTCTACCAAGATAAAATTAGCCAATTAAAAGTCGGGAGCGCATTACGTTGCCCATCAGTAGAGATGCTATCGCGCTACCAAAATGTTGCTGCAGATAAAGTAACATTTGATAATGTAGTGGCCAGCCAAGGCGATAAGTCTCAACAAGTATCAGCTTCAGATTTGCCTGTTACTGCATCCATGGAAACGCCGCAAGCAACACAGATCGATGATTCGCTTAATGCCGACAGTAAAGAATTAGAGAGTAAGCAACTGTTGGCTGCCATTCATGAAACTCAAACTCTGCCCCAGCCCATTCTGGTTAATGTTGAAACCAAGCTGACACTAGCCGAAACCGATCGGCAAAGTCCTGCACTGAATAAGTCCTGCTTACTTGATAAATTGCCTCAAGATACCTTATGGCGGGTTGCTGATCGTTATTACCGACAATGGCAAATCAGCGTATTTGGTGCGATGCTGGCGATTTATGATGCCAACCCCAATGCGTTTGCTAATCAGAAAATATACTTACTGATGTCTGATAGCCGTTTAAAGTGCCCATCTGAGGAGATTGTGCAGCAATATCAAAATTCATCTAATGCCCAAGCTACTTATGATGAGCTAGTGTTGTCGCACAAGTCTTCCTAGTACTGTGTAGAAATTCTACTTGTTTGTGTACCTGAGACCCTGTATTATTCCGCGCCTAAAACATATTGTTATTAACTGCATGTGGTGCTCAACTTCGGGTTGGGAGAGCGACATGGCCTTCAATTTAAGGTACTCCAAATGAAAACAGGTATACACCCAAATTACGCTGAAATTACTGCAACTTGTACTTGTGGTAACATCATCAAAGTGAACTCAACTGCAGGTAAAAACCTACACTTGGACGTATGTGGTGCATGTCACCCATTCTACACTGGTACTCAGAAAGTTGTTGATACTGGTGGTCGTATTGACAAGTTCAACAAGCGTTTTGGTATGCTTGGTAAAAAGTAATTGCATTGCAATTGACTTGAATAAGGCGCCTTCGGCGCCTTTTTTATTTTCTACAACTAGCATAATTCCATTTCTTAACCTGAGTTATCCTAAAATAGTGTTGTGCTGAGGCGGAAACTAATTTTTTAGTAGTAAACAATGTAAAAAAGCATAAACAGCGCTTTATTGTTATTTAGACAAAATAAACTGCAAATATCGTCGTCTTTATCCGTTTATTATCGTAAATCTTGTTATTTTCCTACACTTTTAACTTATTGATTTATATATATTCATATTCAATTAGTTAGATTAATAAAACCTAGCCTCTATTCTTACTCACAACACCTCCTATCATTGAGTTTTTGATTTATATCGTTTGATTATTAGCGTATTGTTATTAAAATTTTAGAGGGTTAGCAAGGTGCTAATTGATGGGCTCCTTACATCATCCTCTCCGTCATATATAGCGTATTTCAGGATGTATACAATGTCAGATATTCGTCAACAAGCTCTGGATTATCATGAATTTCCAGTACCAGGGAAAACGGCTATTTGCCTAACTAAACCTGCTCAATCAAGTCACGATCTTGCTTTAGCATACAGTCCCGGTGTTGCAGAGCCTGTTAGAGAGATCGCTTCTAATCCTGAAAATGCTTATCGATATACCAATAAAGGTAATACCGTTGCGGTTATTACCAACGGCACTGCTATTTTAGGGCTAGGGAATTTAGGTCCATTGGCGTCAAAACCTGTGATGGAAGGCAAATCATTACTATTTAAACGTTTTGCGAATATTGATTCGGTTGATATTGAAGTGAAACATCGCACCACTGAAGACTTTATCAATACTGTTGAGTCGATTGCCGATACGTTTGGTGGCATTAATTTAGAAGACATCAAGGCGCCTGAATGTTTTGAAATTGAACAAGAGCTGATTAAGCGCTGTAATATTCCTGTGTTTCATGATGATCAACATGGCACCGCTATTGTTACGGCTGCAGGTATGTTGAATGCCCTCGAAATTCAGGGCAAAAAAATTGACGATGCTATCTTTGTTTGTTTAGGTGCCGGTGCTGCTGCCATTGCGTGTATGACAATGATAGTTAAATGTGGTGCATTACGTGAAAATGTTTATATGCTCGACAGACAAGGCGTTATCCATACCCGCCGTGAAGATTTAAATGAATATAAAGCCTTATTTGCCAATAATACCGATAAACGCACTCTGCAGGATGTAATAAAAGATGCCGATGTATTTTTAGGGCTATCGGGGGCGGATTTATTAACCGCGGATGATATTGCGTTGATGGCACCTAATCCGGTGATTTTTGCCTGTTCAAATCCTGATCCTGAAATTAAACCTGAATTAGCTCATAACATTCGTAAAGACCTCATTATGGGCACGGGTCGAAGTGACTATCCAAATCAAGTCAATAACGTATTGTGCTTCCCGTTTATCTTTAGAGGTGCACTTGATGTGCGCGCTGCGGTCATTAACGATGAGATGAAGTTAGCGGCTGTTTATGCTATCGCAAACCTCGCGAAAGAGCCTGTTCCAGCAGAGGTATTGGCTGCTTATCCCAATGTGTCATCGTTGAGCTTTGGTGCTCAATATGTGCTGCCAAAACCAATGGACCCAAGATTATTGCCGCTGGTTGCTCGAGCCGTATCGCAAGCTGCAATTGATTCTGGTGTAGCTAAAATCACCACATTACCGACAGAATATAAGGTATAAGCTGCTCGGGATTGGGTATCTGATGCTGCTCTGAGTCTGAATGAATTCATCGCATGATTAACGTAAGGGGCTTGGCCCCTTTTTTTAGCTATCATACCCGTATAAGTAAAAACGATTAGTGAACTTGTTGGCACAATGGTTATACTGGATGAAAATTAACTTGTTAATAAAATAAGTAAATCCAGCAGGATAGCGGATAAATGAAGCTTACCAAGATCCTTACCAAAAAACTGACTAGCTTTTGGCTGCTTTCATTGGCTGCGGTGGCCTTTGTGTTTTTACTGTGCGCGGTAATGGGTTTTACTCAGTTAACCTATACTTTTCAGCAGCAGAAGGTGGCTGAATTAGAGACCATGTTAGTTGCTGACTATCAACAACATGGCAATAAACAATTTTCTACTTGGTTACCCCCTTTACTGACTGCTTACAAGGCGGTTGATTTTTCCTTGTCGCATAACAGTCAATTAATTTATCAATTTCATCATGAGCAACCCTCTGCATCTAAAAGCAGTTTAACTCTTTATAAAAGCTCGCTAAGTAAAGGGCAGTTACTCATGACGATGACTTTACCGCCACCATTTTCGTTACGTAATTTTGGCTGGCATGAGCTCGTTATTCTGCTTATTGGTTTTACTAGCATCGGTTTTTTTGTCCGCTTTGGTTACGGTTGGTATTCCAGAGAGCTCGATGGGATAGAGCAACTCGCCCAGCGCAGTAAGCTCATTCTCGATGGTCATTTAAAACAAGCTGCCGATGTACCTACTAACGGTAAGCCTCGAATGATTAATCGTGCCATCAGTAAATTACTTGCTGAACTCGATGATGCTCATAAAGAACGCGGCCGTTTAGATCAATTTATCCGTAAAGATACTTTTTTAGACAAACAAACCCAAATTGGTAATCCTATATTTTTTCAAAACCGTCTTGATGGATTAAGTCACCACCAAAAAATGGTTGCCCATGGTGTATTGATGCTCATTGAGTTTGATGATGTTGATTTAGTGGAAGACCAATTCGGTGAAGGTGGCGTTAAGGCCATGCTTTCATTGACTACAGAAGCCATTACAGCGGTATTAATGCAATATGAAGACAGTATTTTTGCGCGGCGTAGCTACTCACAATTAGCCATTGTTGTACCACAGTTATCTTTGCTTGAAGCCGATCAGTTAGCGCAGCGAATACTCAAAACCTGCATCGCATTGCCTTTTTATGGCATTGGTAATCCTGATAATTTCTTTCATTTAGGGTGTGCTTTTTTTAAAGCTGGCGATCTACAGTTACAGCTTGTTGAAGAAGCTGAGATGGCCCTCCGAGCGGCACTACTTCAACGAGTTAATAACTGGTTCATGTACGATAAAGGTGCACTCGATGAGCAAATCGCCAAAGGCTCTGTTCGATGGCGCAGTTTTATTGAAAATGCATTGGTATCAAAACGATTTTTCACCTTACAACAAGCCATTGTAGATAGTGATAATCAAATTATGCACTATGAGATTTTTAGTCGTGCCCGAGATTTACAGGGTAATGATGTGCGCGCCACTCTGTTTATTCCAATGGCTAATAAATGTGGATTGATGCCGCAGATTGAGCGACAAGTATTGGAACAAGTACTTTTTAGGCTAATGTCTGACAATACATCAAGCTACAGTATCAACTTGAGTCTTGATAGTTTGACCAGTAGAGCATTTGTTCGCTGGTTACAATCGACTTTATTAGAGCATCGACCCTTAGCCGCGCGACTGATTTTTGAGGTGTCTGAAGACATTATTGTTAAAAATCAGGAAAATATCTCACTAGTTAAGACTCTGGATATGCTGAGGAAAATGGGCGCTAAATTGGCTGTAGATAATGTTGGTCAATCTGTTGTCGGGACTCACTATATTCAGGAGTACCATTTTGATTTAGTGAAATTACATCGCTCTATTGTACGCCGAGTCCATCAACGTTCCGAGAATCAATTATTCATCCGCAGCCTAATTGGCGGCCTTTATCGAGCCGAAGTGAAAGTGATTGCTGAAGGCGTTGAATGTTTCGAAGAATGGCAAACGTTAAAAATTCTCGGTGTAAGTGCTGCACAAGGCGAGTTTTTAGAGCAAAGATCTGAAGTTTAGGTGTTAAAATGCTATGTTTGCTGTAATTGATTGGCCTTATACCTTGTTTATCAAAAGATTACTCTCTATCTTAAACACATATACACTTTGTTAATATATGGCTTGGTTGTTAATTATTTGTTGTTTTTGCGTTATTATAGCTTGATTTTTTATCGATGTGACTAGTGACACTGGCAATCAAGGCTAAGCAGATTGCCTTACCGTTAGATGCTTAAATAGTAGAGTCATCGTGTCGTTTTTTGATGACATGTCTCTAATACCAATTCTATGAATGAGTGATGTTACACACTTAATATGTTAGCGAATATGGGCAACGCAATGAACAATGGTTTTTTGAGTAAACTCGCCTTTTGGCAAACATCACAGTTGATGGGTAGTGTAGGTGTATTTATCGCCGATAATTCATTATGGGCTTGTAAACTCCAACAAGGCCAATTAGCACCTGTTATTAGCCAGTTTTTAGTACCAAAAAATAATTGGTCTCAAGCCTTTGAAGCACTAAAAAGCCAGTTTGGTCGAGTTCGAGTGCAATTAGTGCTGTCACATCAGTATTATCAATTGTTACAAGCTGAAAAACCGAATGTTGAGCCAGATGAAGTGACTCAAGCGTTGATCTGGTCTGTGAAAGATATGGTGTCAGAACCTGTGGCCAATATCCATTTAGATTATTTTGAGTCTAGTTTTATTGTCAGTTCAAAAGTGAATGTCGTGGTCAGTAGTCGACAGTTTCTAGCTCAATTGGCCAGTGCTTGTGATGCCAATGGATTAGACGTTGCTGGTATCAGCATTGAAGAGTTGGCATTAAGCCATGTTTTAGTTAACGACAATATGGCCCACATGCTGGTGGCTCATTTGCCTGAGCAAGAATTGTTGTTATTAATTGTTAAAGCTGGCGAAGTATTGATGCAACGTCGCGTCAGAGGCTTTAATCATCTGTATAAAGCAACTTTAGAAGAGTTGAAACATGGCTTAGCCGATAATCTCAGTTTGGAGATCCAACGGTCTATGGATTATTTTGAAAGCCAATTACGTCAGGCACCTGTGGGATCCATTAGCATATTGGCAGATGGTGACAATTCATCATTAGCTAATCTCGTTGGTGCTAACTTTAATCAAAAAGTGCTTGCTGTTGCCCACGACGGCGTATCGAACTTACTCGCTCAGTTAGCGTTACAGGAATTAACGCGAGGTGAAGTGTGATAAAAACCGCGGTTAATTTATATACCACTGATCTACTGCCTAAAAAACAAAAGCTAACCTTTGCAAGAATGATGTTGGCTTTGGGCTTATTCTCAGGATGCTGTGCACTACTTTATGCAATTGGTCTGTGGCATAGCCATGATTTGCAAACCTTAAGTGAGCAGGTAAGCAGAGAGAGAAATCGTTTAAATGATCAAAAGACTCAGCTAGAACTGCAAATCGCTGCTCGTCAGCCTGATGCGAACTTAGTTGCAAAGGTCGAGCTTGAACAACAGCGCTTAGATCTTAAAAAACTGTTAAAAGATGAGCTAAGCCAGCGCAATACTCTGATTAGTCAAGGTTACTCCCCAATGTTAACCGACTTGGCAGCAGTGGCGGATGCCAATGTATGGTTGAGCCATATTACCATTGAACAACAAAATACTGATGTTCAGCGCATTGAGTTTGAAGGTTATGGGCGTAATCCACAGAGCATTCCACTGTGGATAGATAAACTAAAAACCACTTCAACGCTTAAGGGGTATGCGTTTTCAGCGATGACAATGGATCGCGGCGAAGCACAACCACTGGCGTTTAAATTAATCAGCCAGCCCATTGCTAAGGAGCTCGCACAATGAAGCAGCAATGGCTTGTATGGTCGTCAAAATTTAATGAGTTAAGTCAACGTGAGCGTACATTGATTATGTTCGCTTTATTTGTTGTGGTCGGCATGCTGTTGTTTATGCCATTAGAGTCGGTTTGGAAGCAGCAGCAAAGCTTGCAAACTCAGCTTAAAGGATTAGCACAAGAAAATTCAATTTCCTTACAACAAGTGGCTCTCTATGAAGAGCGTTTACAACTTGACCCTAATCAAGATTATCATCAACGGCTAAAGTTGATTACTGAACAAATGCAATTAGTTGATGCTGATCTTACTGAGCAAATGGTTGATATGGTTCCTGCGGACTACATGCCAACAGTATTAGCTAATCTGCTGGGTAATGTTAAAGGTGTATCGCTGATTTCATTTGCTTCCATAGCGCCTAAAGCCTTATTACAAGTGGGCGATGGCAGTAAAGTTAACCTTTACAGCCACGGTATTAAGCTGACGTTACAAGGCGACTACTTCGCGATTTTAGCGTTTATTAAAGCAGTTGAAAGTATGCCTGATAAATTGTACTGGAAACGTCTAGATTATCGTGTTGAATCTCATCCAGATGCGTTAGTTGAATTAGAACTTTACACACTGAGTGTGAATAAGGACTTTATCAGTGTTGCAAAACAAGATTAATGCCATGGCATATGCATCCTGCCTAATGATGCTATTAATGTCAGCGGCGAATGCACAAACATTACGTGATCCGACCCTACCGGGTCAGGGGGTTGTGGCTGCGATAACCAAAACCGATAATCAATCTTTAGTGTTAAACAGTATTGTCAGCGGTCAGAATACCTATGCGGTGATTAATAACATCATTCTGTCGGTGGGTGACACAGTTAGTGGCAGTGGCTTACGAGTATCAAAGATTAATAAAGACTACGTCACCTTGTCAGATGGACGAAAACTTCAACTATTTAAGTCGATAACAGAGCGATAGGATAAGAATAAAAATGAATGTGATTAAATACGTTACTCCTCTGATGTCGCTGTGCTTAGTTGCTTGTCAAACGACGGATAGACCTGATCCACAAACCGCAAAAGCAGCCTTGAATGAGTCAAGACAACAAGCTGAAGCGGGTCAAACTATTATGCCACCCCCAGCGGCAATGCCTGAAGATGTTCAGCGTGAGCTTAATGGCGATAATACACTGGGCCAAGCGGCGAGAGCCCTTCCTGCTGAGCGTCGTTTTGACGTATCAGCAAACGAAGTTGATGCCAGAGTATTTTTTCCCAGCTTAGTCAAAGACACCCCATTAAGTGTGGCGGTTCATCCGGATGTGCAAGGCAACATTTCATTATCATTAAAAGCAGTCACCTTGGCAGAGGTTATTCAAGTCGTTGAAGATATTTACGGTTATGAAGTTAAGCGTGAAGGGCGTATTTTACGTGTTTATCCCGCGGGAATGAGAACCGAAACTTTTCCCTTAAATTATATCTATATGCAGCGTGAAGGTTTGTCATTAACCTCCGTTAGCTCAGGGCGCATTTCAGATCAAAACAATAATTCAAGCAATGGCAGTAATGGCAGTAACAATAGCAGCAGTAACAGTAGTAATAGTTCAAATAGTAATAGTGGCAATGGTAATGCTAATAGCAGTGATAATACCAATGGTACTTTTATTCGCTCAACCACTAAGACGGATTTCTGGGGTGAATTACAAGCCACATTAATGTCTATAATGGGTGAAACTGGTGGCGGGCGACAAGTTGTAGTCACTCCTCAAGCCGGTCTGGTTACCGTTCGAGCTTTTCCTGATGAGTTACGACAAATTCGAAGTTTCTTACAAATAGCAGAAAGCCATCTGCAGCGCCAAGTCATTTTAGAAGCAAAAATTATTGAAGTAACTTTATCGGATGGTTATCAGCAAGGGATCCAGTGGGAGAATGTGTTAGGTCACGCTGGTAATACCAATATTAACTTTAGTACTTCAGCAGGACAGGGGCTAAGTAATGCGATTACGTCTGCCATTGGCGGAGTAACATCGATTAATTTCACTGGAAGTGATTTTAGTTCCATCATTAACTTGCTCGATACTCAAGGTGATGTAGATGTGCTGTCAAGTCCTCGAGTCACCGCATCGAATAACCAAAAAGCAGTGATTAAAGTCGGTAATGATGAATACTTTGTCACGGACGTTTCATCCACCACAGTGGCAGGTACTACTCCGGTGACCACGCCACAAGTTGAACTCACGCCATTTTTCTCTGGTATTGCTTTGGATGTGACCCCGCAGATTGATGAAGATGGCAATGTCATACTGCATGTTCATCCTTCGGTGATTGATGTGACCTCACAAACCAAAGAAATTAAAATCAGCGATTCAACCTTGGAGTTGCCATTAGCGCAAAGTGAGATCCGCGAATCGGATACCGTTATCCGCGCAGCATCTGGTGATGTGGTCGTGATTGGCGGGTTAATGAAGAGTGAGAATATTGAAACTGTGTCTAAAGTGCCATTTTTAGGTGATATTCCTTTTCTGGGTGAAGCATTCACCAGCCGCAGTAAATCTAAAAAGAAAACTGAATTGATTATTATGTTAAAACCAACCGTGGTCGGTGGTGACACATGGAAGGACGAGTTAAAGCGCTCACAAGATTTGATTGAGCGTTGGTATCCTTCAAAGTAGTGAACGTTCACGTTTGGCTTAACATTAACAAGGGATAGCCGGTAATTATGTATTTGCAGCATTTTGGCTTAAGTCAGTTGCCCTTTACGCTGACCCCTAATACCAGTTTCTTTTTTGGGTTGGCGCCGCATGTGGAAGCGTTGCAAGTGCTGCAAACAGCATTAGAAACAGGTGAGGGTTTTATCAAGGTCACTGGAGAAGTGGGTACAGGTAAAACCTTAGTGTGTCGTAAATTGTTGAACGATTTACCCGCTCAATACCATTGTGCATATTTACCCAATCCTTATTTAAATCCTAAGGAGTTACGTTGGGCTGTGGCAGCTGAACTTGGTTTGTCTTTGCCAAATAAAGTCGATCAACAACAACTGACAAGACTTATCCATGAGCGTTTGTTAGCGTTAAATCATCAAGGATTTCATGTGGTATTAGTGTTGGATGAGGCGCAATCGTTACCGGATGAAAGTATTGAAGCATTAAGGTTATTTACTAATTTAGAAACCGAAAATCGTAAGTTATTGCAAGTGGTGCTGTTTGGTCAGCCTGAATTAGATCAACGTTTAGCGCAACCTAAGTTTAGGCAGTTACGACAACGTATTACCTTTAGCTATGGTTTACGTCCGTTAACATGGGACGAAATACACGCTTATATTCGATATCGGCTAGCGATTGCGGGTTACCAAGGGCCAGAGTTATTTGCTGCCGCGGATATTAAGCGTATTGCCCGAGCTGCTCGTGGCATTCCGCGTTTGGTGAATATTTTGGCACATAAAAGTTTATTGCTATGCTACGGCCAAGGTGAAAAAAAGGTCCTAACTCGGCATTGTTTGGCTGCGATAACCGATACGGAAGATATTAATTTACAACATAAAGTGAGTGTATCTCGGCTCAACATCTTGCTTGTTGTGCTCCTTGCTGCAGTGGTGTTGGTTATTGGGTTAAATAGTGACAGTTGTTGTGGTGAATGGGTGACACAAATAAGTGAGATTAAATGAGCGTTATTATCAATATGCTGAAAGATTTAGAACAGCGTCAGCAGCCTGAAACCGATAATCCTTCGACACAAGCTGTGGGTGAATTTGTGCGTCCTCAAATTCAATATCAAACTGTTGCTAAATCACGTTCACCGCTTATTAGTCTCATTGTTGTTGCAGTACTATTGATACCTACTTTGTGGTTTGGTGTGTCAATGTATCGCCAAGCCAATATGCAAATCGCAAATCAACCTAAAGCAATCAGTGACGCTGCTAGCACAGACACTGAATCGTTAACGCTAAGCCAAGCACTTAATCATAACGACCTTGTAACTGAACCCTCTGAGTTAGCCTTAAATGCCAGCTCGACAATGACGCCTAAATCTATTGAAGCGTCAAGGCAGCCCGTCAGCGCTGATACAACTCAAGACAATATGCCTGTTACAAATGAAACATCCCTAAACGATTTGACTCAAGTTGACACTGCATCAAAGGGTGACGCTGAGCAGATTGATACTTCTTCACCCTCGGCACAACAAGCTAGCGTGCAAGAGCCTGAAACGGTCAATAGTCACACCGTAGTCGCCGCAACAGTTGCTAGCAAAACCGCAGCCGATAAGGTCAGTGTATCCAGCGCGAATGAGCCGATACCTGATCAAATTGCATCCAACCAGACGGCACTGAACAATCCTGCATCAAATAATGCTGACACCGCTAAAGCCATCACTGCAACTCAATCATCTGGCTCGTCTGAAGCCGCCGCTGTTGAGAAAAAACCTGTGCAGATGTCGGTAAAAGAGGTCGTTATTAGTAAGGCACAAATGGCACAGTTGCAATACCGTAAAGGAATGGATGCCGAGCAGGCACGGCGACTTGATGATGCAGCTGGTTACTATTTAGAAGCGATCATTTTACAACCGAGCTTACACAAAGCGCGTATCCAATTGGTTGAAATTTATTATGCGCAAAATAATATGACTACTGCGATGGGATTACTCGAAAGTGGCATCAGTATGTTTCCGCAACAATGGGAGTTTTATGTGATTTTGTCGCGGATTCAAACCGAAATTAAAGCTTACGATGCTGCATTAGCGACATTAGCGATGATCCCCGATAATTCAACGTGGGCTCGAGATAAATGGATAGCACAAACCGATTTGGCCCAAACTTCGAAGAACTTTACCCTAGCTGAAGTGGCTTATCGTAACCTATTGGTATCCGAATCGACTCAATCTCGCTGGTGGATGGGGTTAGCTTATGCGCTCGACTCACAAACAAAATACTCACAAGCCGCTCAGGCTTATCGTTCAGCATTAAGCTATGAAGGGTTATCGACTTCAGCCATGACATTTATTGAAAAGCGTTTAGATCAGCTAGGAGAAAACCGATGAAGCCTAAGTTAAAGATGCGGTTAGGAGATCTTCTTGTTCAAGAGCTGATTATTACTGATGTACAGCTACAACAAGCATTAGCGGAGCAGCGCAATTCAGGTAAAAAGCTTGGTCGTACACTGATTGATTTAAACAGTATTACTGAAGATCAGTTACTTAAGTTTTTATCTCAACAACTTAATTTACCGTATTTGGATATTAGTCGTCGCCCAATTACTGCCGACGTGGTCAATATTCTTCCTGAAGTACAAGCTAGGCGTTATCGTGCCTTAGTGGTAGAAAGTCATGCTGATCATGTGTTAGTGGCCATGAGCGATCCAGCCGACTTACAGGCTATCGATAATATTGAAGTGTTGGTTGCGCCTAAACAGTTAATGATTGCCGTAGCACCAGAACAACAATTACTCGATGCATTTGATAACCTCTACCGCCGCACCGGACAAATAGCCGAAATAGCCGGTAAGCTCGATGAAGAATATGCCGCTGATGACATGTTCGATTTGGCTAATTTAACCCAAAGTGATAGTGATAACGAAACCACAGTGGTCAAGTTATTACAGTCTATTTTCGAAGATGCGGTGCAAATGCGTGCGTCAGATATTCACATTGAACCCGGCGATAAAGTCTTGCGCATCCGCCAACGTATTGATGGTCAATTGCATGAAAATACCCTAAGCGAAGTTAATATTGCATCGGCCCTGGTATTACGGTTGAAACTGATGGCTGGGTTAGATATTTCAGAGAAACGTATGCCACAAGATGGTCGTTTTCATATGGAAATCAAAGGTCATAAAATCGACGTGCGGATGTCGACCATGCCAATTTATCACGGCGAATCTGTGGTGATGCGTTTATTAGATCAGACGACTGGACTGCGCACCTTAGATGAAACTGGCATGCCACCGCATATTGTGGCGCGAATTCGTAAACAGATTAAACGCCCTCACGGTATGTTGTTAGTGACCGGGCCAACGGGTAGCGGTAAAACCACCACTTTATACGGTATTTTAAGTGAGCTTAATACTGCTGACAGAAAGATTATCACCGTAGAAGATCCGGTGGAATATCAATTACCACGCATTAACCAAGTTCAAGTTAACCATAAGATTGGTTTAAATTTTTCCAATGTGCTGCGTACCACTCTTCGCCAAGATCCCGACATTATCATGGTGGGCGAAATGCGTGACCAAGAAACCGTTGAAATTGGTCTTCGAGGCGCATTAACCGGTCACTTTGTATTGTCGACCTTGCATACCAATGACGCGGTGACCAGTGCGTTACGATTACTCGATATGGGCGCGGCCAGCTATTTGGTGGCGAGTGCACTGCGCGTTATTATTGCTCAGCGCCTTGTTAGGCGTGTTTGTCATAATTGCGCCATTGATTATCAGCCTTCAGCCGCTGAGCGCAGTTGGCTTAGTGGTGTGACTAAAAAAGATATTAGCAGCGCGACATTTAAAGTAGGTCGTGGTTGTCAAACCTGTAATGGTTCGGGATATCGTGGCCGAATCGGTATTTTTGAAATACTTGAGCTTGATGAAAACATGATTGACGCCATGCGTACTGGTAATCCTCAAGATTTTGCTCGTGCAGCGCTGCGCAGTCCTAATTTTATCCCACTGGCACATTCTGCGATGGAGTATTTATTCCTTGGTACGACAACACTCGAAGAAGTATCAAAACTGGTTGAAGATGTTAGTGAGTCGACAGTGCCGTTGTCGGAAGATTTGGTTAGTCAACAAGATATTGGTGCATAACAATGCCAATATATCAATATCGAGGTCGTAACTCACAAGGGCTGGCTGTTAGTGCACAGCTTGAATCTGCTAATGAAAGTGCCGCTGCCGACGCTTTACTTTCTCGTGGAATTATTCCACTGGAATTACGTGAAGTAAAAAATAAGCAATCATTTTCAATGAGCTTATTTCGCAGTAAAGTGTCATTAGAAGAGTTACAAATTTTTAGTCGACAAATGTACTCATTAACTCGTTCGGGTATTCCCATTTTAAGAGCTATTGCTGGTTTATCTGAAACCACTCATTCCGATCGAATGAAAACAGCCTTAGATGATATTTCAGTTCAGCTCACTTCAGGTCGACCACTGTCTTCGGCAATGAATCTTCATCCAGATATATTTGATTCATTGTTTGTGTCGATGATCCATGTTGGTGAAAATACCGGTAAGTTAGAAGATGCCTTTATCCAGCTATCTGGCTATATCGAGCGTGAGCAAGAAACACGTCGACGGATTAAAGCGGCAATGCGTTATCCCATGTTTGTGTTGATCGCCATTACCATCGCAATGATTATTCTCAATATTATGGTTATCCCTAAATTTGCCGATATGTTCTCTCGTTTCGGCGCAGAGTTGCCATGGGCGACAAAAATATTAATTGGTACGTCTAATCTGTTTGTTAATTTCTGGCCTCATATGATAGTGCTATTAATTGCTGTGGTAGTGGCGATTCGGTATTGGCATCATTCAGAAAAGGGTGAGAAGCAATGGGATTTATGGAAACTGCATATTCCTGTGGTGGGTTCCATTATTGAGCGCTCAACGTTATCGCGTTATTGTCGCTGTTTTTCGATGATGCTCAGTGCTGGTGTGCCTATGACTCAAGCATTAAGTTTGGTCGCTGATGCGGTCGATAATGCTTATATGCATGATAAAATTGTCTCGATGCGCCATGGTATTGAATCAGGCGAGTCAATGCTAAGGGTATCTAATAGCAGTCAATTATTCACTCCGTTAGTATTGCAAATGGTGGCTGTGGGCGAAGAGACGGGGCAAATCGATCAACTATTAAATGACGCTGCTGATTTTTATGAAGGTGAGGTCGATTACGATTTAAAAAATCTGACGGCTAAATTAGAGCCTATTCTTATTGCGTTTGTCGCTGGCATTGTCTTGATACTGGCACTGGGTATTTATCTGCCTATGTGGGATATGCTTAATGTGGTCAAAGGCGGTTAGCATATAATGCAAGTTATTCATTGGGTACTGGCATGTTGAGCCAACAAAAAGCAGATGATGACCTGATTAAAGTGTATGGGCGAGTCATTGCTATTGTGGTGGTGTTAGTACTGTTGAGTATTGTTGGCATACGTTCTTTTAATTCCACCTCCAATATAGGTGGCCGTGGTTTAGAGTTTGAACATAATCGTTTTTTAAATGTCTTAGCTATGGTGCGCAGTCAATGGTTAGCTTCTGGTAGGCCACACCGGATGCAATTATCTTGGCATAACAAGGTGCCTAATGTGACACCAAGTAAGGTCGCAGATGACAATCTTGATTCAGACTCTCAAGCTGACACTATTAGAAATGATAAGATTAACGACGATTTTGATGCCGATTTAGTCGGTACCGATAATTGGGTGTCTTTATCTAACCAAGGTTGGCCAATTATTGATACCAATGATGTACAAGGTTGTGCACAGTTGTGGGCGCAGTTATTGGCCAATAATGTTCAAGAGCTCAATATTGCGGTAGATTATCAGTCTGATGATCATGTGTGTCGCTACTATTCAAATAACAAAGCCAGTTTGAGTTATCAGCTCCAGACGGGTAGAGTCATTTTTTTGATGAGTGACAGATAAAATTTGTATCATCCATGTTAAAATTTAAATAAGCTGCTAATATCAGTGAAGTTATCGCTGAACCAGTATGTTTCCCTGTTGTAGGCACTATAGAGAAGAGTAAGATATTATGAAATTGAAACAACAAGGTTTTTCATTGATCGAGTTGGTCATTGTTATTGTTATTCTCGGTTTATTGGCTGCAACGGCAATTCCGCGTTTTTTGAATGTCACCGATGATGCTGAAGACGCCAGTGTCGATGGTGTTGCTGGCGGTTTAGCCACAGCGGTGAGTTTTGTGCGTGCACAATGGGAAGTTGATGGTCGCCGGAATAGTAATGTTATTTTAGACGGGACGAATGTGTCGTTAGATGCACGGTTTGGTTTTCCTACCGGGACCACCAACACAGATGCTACAGCCATGACAAATGAAGCATGTCAGGAAGTATTTAATGCAGTGTTGCAAAACGCACCTAGAAATGTGCTTTTTAACCAAGATGCTCGTCAACAACGTTACACTGTAAGAATGCAAAATGGTGTCGGTGGCTCATCTACGAGTATTGATGGCCAAGTCGTTGCAGGGCTTGATTTATGCGTTTATCATCAAGTTGCGACGTTAGCGCTTAATCAAACATCGGGAGTCGCAACACCCACTCCAGATTTAGATACCGTCGGTGCAAACGGAATTATATACAATGCCGGTACGGGTCAGGTCGTATCATTTACTAACAACTAATTTGATTTACTTATTTATTTTCTATAGAGGTTATTTAATATGCAAAAACAACAAGGTTTTACATTAATCGAATTAGTGGTTGTGATCATTATTCTCGGTATTTTAGCGGTAACAGCAGCGCCTAAGTTTATCAATCTTCAAGGTGATGCTCGTGTGTCTGCGTTACAAGGTTTAAAAGCGGCAATTCAAGGTGCAAACACCTTAGTTTATTCAAAAGCAGCATTAGCTGGTAAAGAACAAGCGACTGGGGCCACAGTGACTTTAACTGGCTCCTCAACGGCTACTCCAGCGACTAATATTGATGTAACAACTGATTATGGTTATTTGACCACAGCATTAGTTAATTTTCAAAATGCAATTGATTTAAGCGTTTCTGCTGGAACAGATCCAAGCCTTTCAACTATAACTACTGATTGGATTTATGACGCTGCTACAGGGAGCTTTTGGCAAGCAGGCGCACCATCAACTTGCTTTTTCAAATACTCAGCTGCTACAGCAGCAAAGATACCTGAATTTACAGCGATACCTGATGCATCTAAGTGCTAATAAAATTTAAGAAAAAAAACCTGCTTAGGCAGGTTTTTTTTTGAGTGTTTTAAATACATGAATAGGTTAGAAACTAATTAATCAGGTTAGTCATAAAGTGATGTAAGCCTAACAAATAAGCATACAACATAGCCTGTTGTTAATATACGGAATAAGCTAATATAAGTCTCTGACACTATTACGGTTTAACTCTTATCGCATGTCATTAATGTTCGTCTAATAAAATGAGGGCATCATCATAGTGAATCGACATCATCATGTTCCGCTAGGGTTTACCTTGGTTGAATTGGTTACCACCATGATTGTGATTGGTATTATTGCCGTGACAGTGTTGCCACGTCTGTTGTCTGACTCTTCTTATAGCGCCTACAGTTTACGTAATGAATTTATCAGTGAATTACGTCAAGTCCAGCTTAAAGCAATGCAAAATACCGATCAGTGTTATCAAATTGATGTGACAGCAAGCGGGTATACTTTGCGCCATTTTAGCGGAAGAACCGCTAGCTTATGCACAAACCAAGTTCGCATAGAGCAATCACAAACCTTCAGCGGTGGTGCCTATATCGCGTTAGCCAGTAATGCGAGTCAGGCTTTTTCAATCACCTTTGACGAGCAGGGCCGTATGGTATCACCAGCGTGTTCAGGTAATTGCTTTAATGCTGTTGCAGATGAAACCTTAGCTATTGCGGTTGAGTCAGAGGGGTATATTTATGCTCAGTAAGTCGCAATCGTGTCAACATGATCAACATCAACATCAACATCAACAACGCTTGCAACTATCTCGACGTCAGCGTGGCTTTACCCTGATTGAACTCGTTATCGGTATGATAGTGATTGGCATCGCGATTGTAATGATCACTAGCATGTTGTTCCCTCAAGCAGATAGAGCGGCGACGACATTACAAAGAGTGCGCTCCGCTGAGTTGGCGCATTCGGTTATTAATGAGATTTGGGGCAAGCGTTATGATCAAAAGACCAATCCCAATGGTGGTGTTCCGGCGTGCAATGCTCCTACTGGGGAAGTTTGTACCGCGGCCAGTTCCCTAGGCCCTGATGGTGAAGACCGCGACGATTTCAACGATGTTGATGATTATGATGAGTTAGATCAAACACAAAACATGCTCAATTCAAGTCAAACCTATGCCCAAGCTTATCCCAATTATCGCTTGAACGTGTCAGTAGCCTATCTTGACTCGTCAACGCAGGCGCAAAAATTAATTACTGTAGACGTTACAACCCCTGCTGGTGAAGTGATCACTTACCAAGCGGTAAGGAGTAACTACTAATGCAGGAGTATCGCCATCCAAAAATAGCGGGATTTACCTTAATTGAAATGGTTACGGTTATTTTAATTTTAGGGATTATTGTGGTTGGAATAAGCAGTTTTGTTGTTTTTGGTACTCGCATTTTTGTTGAATCAAGCGCAGTTGATCAGGTACTCAGTCAAAGCCGTTTTGGCATTGAACGGATGACCCGCGATATTCGCCGCGCAGTTCCCAATAGTATGCGAGTGCTAACAGCGACTGATGGCAGTTATCAATGCCTGGAATTATTACCTATTAGTGCCAGTACATCGTATATTGATGCGCCGTTTTTCCCGCAATCAGTGCAAAATACGTTAACCGCGATTAAAAGTGTTCGTTCAATTAATGCTGCTCAATCAGTGCTGATTTACCCTTTAACCGCTAGCGAGGTTTATAACCCTCAAGGATTAACAGCAAAGCGTTTTCTGGTGCAAAGTGTGGCTGAAAGCGGAGATCTCCTGACGATTACCTTAACCCAAAGTATTCGCTTTACCGAAGCGTCGCCATTAAAACGCTTGTATGTTGCCCAGAGCCCACTCAGTTACTGTTTTATTAACACCGCGGGTAATGTTGATTTACGCTTATACCAACAATATGGCTATAAGGCTGTGCAGCCCTCTCCAGCGGATATGGGGAATGGCGTCTTGATGGCACAAAATATTACTAATACTTTAACCATTAATCCGGCAATCATTTTAACGCCAGCAACATTAGTGACTAATGCTATAGTGCATTTACAGCCTAGGTTTAGGGTGAATGGCGAAACATTTCAATATCAACATCAAGTGCAGGTGATGAATGTACCCTAAACTGAAATTGCCGCAATATTCTCAACAAGGCAGTGCATTAATCATTGGTATTTTTGTGCTGACAGTGATGTTTTTGCTGGCGGCGAGTTTAATCCGCATTGTTAGCGATGCCGATGAGTCGGTTAATATGGAAGTTTGGGGTACTCGAGCTTTATTTAGTGCCAATAGTGGCGCTGATGCGGCTCTGTCTCAGTTGTTCCCCCTTAGTGGTGTTAATGGAAGTTGTAGCAATGTGAGTTCAACTTGGTCGCCGCCAACAGGAGGAAATGGATTTCATAACTGTACTGTGTTGGTTAACTGTAATGCTACAACTGTGGCCAGTATCACTCAGTATCGAATTAACAGTTTAGCGGTATGCGAGACAGGTAACTGTGCTGGTAACTCAGATAGCTCAACATGTTTGCGAGTGAGTCGCCAAGTAGAGGTAGAAGCCCGTGGTAATTAACCCTTTTATGTTAATGATATCGAGTTTAGTTAGCAGGTTAGCTTTTTTTCTATGGCTAACTACTGCCATTTTGATGCCTTTGTCTGTGGCGCAGGCTGATTGGAGCACAACCTTTAAAGAAGGGGTTAACAATATTGATAGCAGTGGCACCATTAGTTTGAATACGGCCACGATTATTAATGCACCTAATAACAGTAAGTTACCCACCTACAATTATATTCAGGGAGGGGATTCTAGATTTAATTCTTGTATTAGCAGTAATGGTACTGCAAAAGTGTGTAGCAAGGGCCAGTATGTGGCTGAATTACCCAGTGGCCGCATTGATTTTGCCCAGTGCCAATCAACCAGTAGTGTTGATGTAGGTCCTCCCGTTTATGGTCAAGAAACCATTAGCCTTGCTGAGGGTGAATACCGCAATGTGTCAGTTGCTAATGGTGGTGATAAAAAGGTTGTTTTTACCACTGAGAATGGTAAATATAAAATTAAAAACCTGACCGCTAGCTCAGGCACTATAGAGTTTTCTGCAGGGCAATATTGGATCGAATCAATGAACATTAATAATGGTGTTCAATTGATATTTCCGCCGTCAGGTCGGGTGAGTTTTTTTATTAAAAACGATTATGTTCAAAAAAATCTGACCTTGGCCAGTTCGGCAGATAAATTGCTTTTTTACAATTATGGTAAATTTGAGATTGAAGGCGGTGCTAGCTTAAATGCATATGTCGTATCCGAAAATACCGTCACAATTAATGGTTCTGCTAAAATTCAAGGTGCTGTGACAGGTAAAGATATTATCTTAAATGGCAGTTCATCGGTGACATTTTCTGCTAATGCGGATCAAATTGATCTGGTTCCAGATTGTAGTATTAAGATTCAGACTATCACGCCATTTCATATTCAATATGGCAAGTCCGCAGCGAGTTCCGGTAGTACATCCAAAAGTGTGGTGTTTGATTCAGCATTTCAAAGCGGCGTAATGCCGCTAGTTTTTGTGATGCCGACTGTGTCAGAAAATAACCCTGTTGCCAACGATGGTCCTCAAAGCGTGTTTTTATCTTCAATCAGTGCAAGCGGTTTTACTTGGGAGCGAAAATGGCCTTCAGGTAATAGAGTGTCAGCGGCAGAGATGCCTGAAGTACACTGGATTGCAGTTACGCCCGGTCAATTTGATTTAAATAACGGTAGCCAATTAATCGCTGGTTCAGTGTTGCAGAATAAGGCCTTGGTCGGCTCGAACAATCAATATATCAGCGTATCTTTACCCAGTACTCAAGATGTGGTGCTTAACCAACTACAAACCCAAAATAATAACTGCTGGTTAACCAGCACGTCGCAATTTACTTCAAGTGGTATCGAATTAGCGATGGATACTTCTGAAGTGCGCAATAATTCGGGGCAATGTGAGCCGAGTAAATTAAATGCCAATAATTTACAATATGAAAAAATTGCCTACTTATCAGTAACGTCTGGCAGTGGCCCGCTAGTGCTGGAAGGTAAAAATGTCAATTATCATTTTGGTCGTTCGACCACCTTTAAGACAAATGTGAACAATACCCAAGACGTCAATTTTCAATGTACTAATTTACTCACACCATTAAATGGTTTTACTAGTGTACCAACATTGGTAGCCAGTAAAAACAGTCGTTTGGGTGGTGATGGCGGTTGGTTACGGCGTTGTAAATTAACCAGTAACTCAGTCAGCATAATTAATGATGAAGATACCTTTAGTGATAGTGACCGTAGTCACGTGTGGGAAAACTATAGTTTTATTGCCATAGAAAAACTCGCCCCTGTGCGCCAGTGTTTTACTGATAATTTTGAACGGGCAAGCTTAGGCAGTGACTGGGTTGTGGCTCAAAGTTCGGGTAACTTTACCCCTTCAATAGTTAACGGCCGCTTACGACAAACTGAAGCGAGAACTAACCAAGCAACATCGACAACTTATCAGCGTTT
Source organism: Shewanella sp. SR43-4 (assembly GCF_014163845.1). Lineage (NCBI taxonomy): Bacteria > Pseudomonadati > Pseudomonadota > Gammaproteobacteria > Alteromonadales > Shewanellaceae > Shewanella > Shewanella sp. SR43-4. The sequence goes on from NZ_JACJEB010000022.1 coordinate 60,876, forward strand.
ATTTCCTGCGGTTAATAATAAAGTCGAAATTGAGTTTGATCATTATGCCTATGGTGGTAACGGTGCCGACGGTATTGCGTTTGTATTATCCGATGCTGCTATTACCCCGCAGCCAGGCTCTGCTGGTGGTCCAATGGGATATGGTGCACGTTCTAATGTGAATGGTTTTGCTGGTGGCTGGCTAGGTTTCGGGATTGACGAGTACGGTAACTTTTCTGCTGAAGGTGGTCCTAGCGGTCCAGGCCGACGTCCACAATCGGTATCGATTCGAGGTTCAGGTTCTGGTACTTCTGGTTATCCTTATTTACGCGGAACTTGTAGTAATGGCACCACTAATACCGGTAGTTGCTTATCTCCGAAAGTGGATAACAATAATGTTTCACCTGCGCATCGGTACCGTATTACTGTTGACTCATTACTCCCTAATCAATCAATCGTTAAGGTTGAACGCAATAGTGGTAGCGGTTTTGTTGAAATTATTCCCGCATTTAATGCTGCCGGCATCTCTTCACAAGCTGCGATACCTGAGAACTTTTTGTTGTCGTTAACGGGATCAACTGGCGGATCCACTAATAATCATGAAATCGATAATGTTGAGATTTGTGCGCTCAACTCCAGCCCTATTGGAGTACAAATTGATCATTTTGAGTATTCCTATTCTGGTCAAGGGATCACTTGTGCACCCAAAACATTATCTATTAAAGCCTGTGCTAACACAGATTGCAGTGCGACTGTGCCTGATACTGTCACGGCGACGCTCAGCCCTGCAACAGTGACAGGCGGTGGCGGTTGGATTGGTGGCAGTGTAGTAACGTTTACTGGAGGGCAAAAATCAGATTTACAGCTAAGACATAATACTCCCGGCACTGTGACTTTAGGTGTCACCGGGTCTACGCCAAGCACTAAAGCATTCAGTAAAACCTTGTGCCGTGTTAATGGCAGTGCCGCAAGCGAGGCTAACTGTAATTTAGTTTTTGCCGATAGCGGTTTTATTTTTGAGGTACCGGATAAGTTGGCCAACAAACCAACAGGTAATATTTCTATTAGTGCAGTGAAAAAATCGGATAGTACTCTGCAATGTATCCCAACGTTTGCTAGCATCACCAAAAACGTCGGTTTTTGGAGTACCTATATTGAGCCGACGACTCCAATTAGTGGTCAATCAATAACAGTGAATAATATCGTGGTAGGTAAGCAGAGTAGCACCGCAACCACGCTTGCGTTGGTATTTGATGCACAAGGAAAAGCCAATATTAACGTCAACTATCCAGATGCAGGAAAAATGCAGCTAGATGCAAAGTATACTGGTACAGGTGATGAACAAGGCTTGGTAATGGTTGGTTCCGATCTGTTTGTTAGCTTTCCGGTAGGTTTATGCGTTACCCCCAAAGAGAGTGTTGCAGAGTGTTCTGCAAGTATTAGTAGTACGTGTAATCGATATAAAAAAGCTGGTGAGCCATTTGAGTTAATTATTCAAGGTAAAGCATGGCAAGCGGATGGTGATACAAACTACTGCGATAATATAAATACCCCTAATTATGTCCATAACAATATAGCATTAGGCAATCAAATTATTTCACCATCGGATGGTGTGCTAGGTGCTGTAGGTACGACGGCATATAATCATGTTGCGCAAACCACGAGCAGTAATACCGTGTCGCAGACAGTTACTGAAGTGGGCGTGTTTAAGTTTACCGCTGATCCACCGAGCGAATATTTAGGCTCAAGCTTTTATAATATTCCACAGGCGGCATCGCCTAATATAGGGCGCTTTGTACCCGACCGCTTTGTTGTGAGTAGCTCAAGTGTGCTGCCATCTTGCGGCAGTTTTAGCTATATGGATCAACCTTTTGCTCTCGCCTTAACCTTAGATGCAGTCAATACTGGCACTTATGTCACTCAGAACTATCAAGGCGCCTTTGCTAAAGCGAGTGCAAGCTTAGTGGGTGAAGATGCCAATAATGGCATTGATTTAAGCAGCCGATTAAGTGCTTTACCGGTTAATGCTGGCTCTTGGGTTTTGGGTCAAGCAAACGTAGGATTATCTTATCAAGCTAATTTCAATCGTACAGTGGCCCCTGGTGTGGATGGCCCATTTAGTCAATTAGCTATCGGTGTACAAGCCTTTGATAACGATGGTAGTGTGTCGTTTATTGCATCAGCTGATATGCGCGCAGACAGCAGTGGTATTTGCGCCGACAGCAACAACTGCAACGCCAAACGATTATCGACGCAAGACTTACGCCACGGCAGAGTTGTAATGGATAATACTTATGGTCCTGAAAATGAAGTATTAGACATGCCAACCTATGCCCAATATTGGAATGGCAGTAGCTGGGTAACGAATACTGGCGATAGCTGTACTCAAGTTATCGTTCCGCTTGACGGCAGTGAAATATACGCGCCATTATTAGCATCTGATCAGGTTGTGAATCGTACCAATAATGGCACATTAGTTAACAACGGCCAGTCAACCTTGTTATGGCAAAATAAAGGTTCTACAGCATATCGAGGTCAGGTGACTGCCCCGTTAAAAGTAGAGCCATGGCTTCAGTGGTATTGGAATTGGGACCAAGCAAGTCCGGCCCAGCTTTATGACCCAAGAGCAAGTGCCTTCTTTGGTCGTTACCGAGGTCATGATAGGATCATTTATTGGCGTGAGGTGGGGCAATAATATGCATGAAAAAGCATCAGATTTGGGCTTTTTTGATTTAAAACTGCGCGGATGTTGATTTTTTAACAGCTTTTACAAAAAAAAACGCTAGATTAGCAATTGTTAACCTGTTCGGTATTGTAGAATGGGGGTGTCATTGATAAAGTTAGCTGATTTTTCTTCTTCTGACTCAACAGAATACAGGCCTGATACATGTTCAAAAAGTTGCGCGGCATTTTTTCTAACGACCTATCGATCGATTTAGGTACGGCAAACACTCTTATTTATGTTCGCGATGAAGGTATCGTGTTGAACGAACCCTCAGTGGTTGCCATTCGTGGCGAACGCAATAGCAATGGGCCAAAGTCAGTTGCTGCAGTTGGCAGAGAAGCAAAACAAATGCTAGGCCGAACGCCTGGTAATATTCAAGCTATTCGGCCGATGAAAGACGGCGTAATTGCTGATTTCTATGTGACTGAAAAAATGCTTCAGCACTTTATTAAGCAAGTGCATAACAACAGTTTCTTTCGTCCAAGTCCTCGTGTTCTGGTGTGTGTGCCAGTGGGCGCGACTCAAGTTGAACGCCGCGCCATTCGCGAGTCCGCTATGGGTGCAGGTGCTCGTGAAGTGTACTTAATCGAAGAGCCTATGGCAGCAGCAATTGGCGCTGGTTTGCCGGTATCTGAAGCGACAGGTTCAATGGTTGTTGATATCGGTGGCGGTACTACAGAAGTGGCGATTATTTCGTTAAACGGTGTAGTGTATTCTTCATCGGTACGTATTGGTGGTGACAAGTTTGACGATGCGATTATTAATTATGTTCGCCGTAATTACGGTAGCTTAATTGGTGAAGCAACGGCTGAGCGTATCAAGCATACCATAGGCACAGCATACCCAGGTGACGAAGTGCTTGAGATTGAAGTGCGTGGTCGTAACCTTGCTGAAGGTGTACCAAGAAGCTTCACCTTAAACAGCAATGAAATTTTAGAAGCATTACAAGAGCCATTATCTGGTATTGTCAGTGCGGTAATGGTTGCCCTTGAGCAATCACCACCAGAACTGGCCTCAGACATCTCTGAGCGTGGCATGGTATTGACTGGTGGTGGTGCATTACTACGTGACTTAGACCGTTTATTAATGCAAGAGACAGGAATCCCGGTGATGGTTGCCGACGACCCATTAACCTGCGTTGCTCGTGGTGGCGGTAAAGCCCTTGAAATGATTGATATGCACGGTGGTGATTTGTTCTCTGAAGAGAACTAATTATCATCTGCTGAGCGGCTTTGTTAATGGCATTTTATGGGTTAACAGAGTTGCGAACACTTTATGAAACCAATTTTCGTTCGTGGCGTCTCTAGTCAATTCCGACTGACACTGGCAATTATTTTGTCGGTGGCATTGCTGATGACTAATTACCGTCTTGACCCTGTTCGCCAGTCTTTATCCTCATTATTAAGCCCACTGCAGTTTTTGGCCAATGTGCCAGGTATGATGCTCGACTGGTCTGCCGAAGCCTTTGCCACGCGTAATATGCTCGAACTGCAAAACAAAGAACTCTTACGCCAACAACTGGTGATGTCAGAACGTTTACAGCGTTTTGAACATGTCCGCCAAGAAAATGAGCGTTTACGCGCATTACTTGGTTCTCCTGTGCACATGGATTCTCGTAAAATGGTCGCTGAAGTCATGGAAGTTGCCAGCGATCCTTTTCGGCAGTTTGTAGTGTTAAATCATGGTTTACAGAACGGCGTTTATGTCGGTCAGCCAGTGGTGGATGCCAAAGGCGTTGTAGGGCAGGTGACTGAAGTGAGTGAGTTTACTAGTCGCGTGTTGATGGTGTCAGATAGCACTCATGGTATTCCGGTGCGTGTTACTCGTAACGATGTGCGGGCAATTGCCAACGGTACCGGTGATATCGACCAAATTGAATTACGCAATGTGGCTAAAAGTACTGACATTATTGTGGGTGATTTATTGGTAACGTCAGGTTTGGGAAATCGTTTTCCTGAGGGATATCCCGTCGCTCGTGTTATCAGTGTATCGCGTGATGATGGTCAGAGTTATGCGGTTATTAATGCCCAGCCCTTAGCTGCGCTTGATCGTATTCGGTATGTTTTGCTTATTTGGCCTGATGAAACCAAGCCTTTTACGTTGCCTGCTGAGGTCCAAGGGCTGATGAACGAGACGGCTGATAATGCTGTAACGAATGGTGAAACGGAAACCATACCTAACCAGACTAGTGATAATGCACCGTCATCTCAAGTTGGTACTCCGCCTTCACAAACAACGACTTCACCAACAGTAAGCGAGGAAAACCAATGAGCGCGCACATTGCTAATGGTCGCTTAGTGGTATGGCTGACTTTATTTATTGGTATGATGTTTCAGATCATGCCGCTACCGGAAGTGGTCGAAGCATGGCGACCAGACTGGCTCCTTATGGTCATGATGTATTGGGCGATGGCGTTACCGCATCGTTACAGTATTCTCACTGCGTGGTTGTTAGGGGTCATGCTTGATGTGTTATTGGGGGCCCATTTAGGCATCCGTTCACTCGCATTGTCGTTAGTGATTTATATTGTCGTGTTGTTGTCTCAACAGTTACGTAACTACCCTCGCTGGCAACAATCATTACTCCTAGCATGTTTTATCTGTATTTATCATTTGGTGATATTTTGGATTCAGTTTGTTGTTGTCGGTGCGACACCATTTGATGTTGAGATGTTTTTACCCGCAATTTCGAGTTTATTTATTTGGTGGTGGGTGTTCTGGGTTCTGCGTAACATGCGCCGCCATTACAAAGTACGTTAATCAATCTGATAACGTAAGAATTGTTTTAATGTACACTAATAAGAGTAACTAACCGATGACATGGGTACTGGCTTCAACATCACCAAGAAGAAAAGAATTACTGGCGCAAGCTGGCTTTAGTCAGGCAGATTTCTCATTTCAGCTAGTCGCACCCGATATCGATGAAACACCCCAGTTAACTGAAACGCCACAACAATATGTGTGCCGTTTAGCCGTTGAAAAAGCCCAAGCGGGTTTAGCCCTGAGTGGCCATATTATCGCCCCAAAAGTACTCGGTTCAGATACAATAGTGGTATTGAACGATCAAATCCTCGGTAAGCCAATAGACCAAGATGATGCCAAGCGTATGTTGACATTATTATCTGGTAAAACTCATGAAGTGATGACCGCGGTGGCGTTAACAGATGGTGAGCATACCTTTAGCCGCCTGTGTCGAACCCAAGTCAGCTTTTGTGACTTATCTGCTGCCGACATAGACGCTTATGTGGCATCGGGCGAACCAATGGATAAAGCTGGCGCATATGGCATACAAGCTTTGGGTGGTTGTTTTGTTCAATCAATTAGTGGCAGTTATTCAGCCGTCGTTGGTTTACCGCTTGTAGAAACGCGTGAATTATTAGCCTGCATGATGCAGCAAACTTAACTTTTGCTTTAATCGGTCATCTACGGTGGTGCAACTGCTGTCAACATTACGATTGGAGCATGACCCAGATACTGGTGGCCTATGAACATAAAAACTCAACGTAAAAAAGGCACAGAATTACTCATTAATGTCACGCCAACAGAAGCGCGTGTAGCATTAGTCGAGCATGGTGTTTTACAAGAAGTGCATATTGAACGTCGCATGAAGCGAGGTTTGGTCGGCAATATCTATAAAGGTAAAATCAGCCGTGTACTTCCAGGCATGCAAGCCGCATTTGTTGATATTGGCTTAGACAAAGCCGCTTTTTTACATGCTTCCGATATTGTTCCGCATACTGAATGTGTTGCCGATGTTGAAAAAGGTAACTTTGTGGTGCGCGATATTGCCGAGCTTGTTCGTCAGGGCCAAGACATTATGGTGCAAGTGGTCAAAGACCCGCTTGGCACTAAAGGCGCCCGCCTCACTACCGACATTACTTTACCTTCCCGCTATTTAGTTTTTATGCCTGGTTCTAGCCATGTTGGCGTATCGCAACGCATTGAACTGGAAGAAGAGCGCCAACGCCTCAAAAATATTACCCTTCCTTATGTTGATGATGATGGCGGTTTTATTATTCGCACAGCCGCTGAAAATATTGGTGAAGATGAACTGGCTCAAGATGCAGCATTTTTGCGCCGAGTGTGGGCCAAAGTCAGCGAGCGTCGCAAACGGAAAGGGGTGATATTACTCTATCAAGACTTAGCGTTACCGGTACGGATTATTCGTGACTTTGTGGGAACAGAGCTTGATCATATTCAAGTTGACTCACGCCGTACATATGCTGAACTTCAACAGTTTGTGCAAGAGTTTATGCCTGAGATTGCTAACAAAATTGAGCATTATGCCGGCCCCGCGCCTATTTTTGAATTGTATGATGTTGAAAATGAAGTTCAACGCGCTTTAGGTCGCAAAGTTGAACTCAAATCGGGTGGATATTTAATTATTGATCAAACCGAAGCTATGACCACAGTCGACATTAATACCGGTGCATTTGTAGGTCATCGTAATTTAGAAGAAACCATATTTAATACTAACCTTGAAGCCACTCAAGCGATTGCAAGACAGCTGCGATTACGTAATTTGGGTGGGATTATCATTATCGATTTTATTGATATGCTAAGTAAAGAACACCAAGCACGGGTGTTAGAAAGTTTAAATGCGGCCTTGGCGTTAGATAGAGTCA
>NZ_JACJEB010000023.1:0-40968 GCF_014163845.1 Shewanella sp. SR43-4
GAAATGTGTTGCCCACCCTAACTGGAAAATGGAAAAAAGTGGCTTAGAATTTATTCTTTATTACGTTGCTCATATAAATTCTAACCCCACGAAATTACTGCTCACTCTGTATAAAAGAACAGTTGTATTAGGGAGGAGTATTTTCTGAGCTAACGATAGTTTGTCCTTTGTCTGGTCATATCCGATTATTTATTAACTTTGTAGTGCTATGGCTTTCGGCCTCTTTCCCTTTCGCATTCTTCCGCATGAGTTGTTGAATCAAAGTACATCGAGTACAAAACATCATCGCCTGTTTGAGTTATGCTTATTTCATATTTTAGCTTACCATCGACAATACTTGGATATATATTCACCCCATAAATATCGATATTGTTATAAAAATCATCAGACTTATTAAGGCATTTACTCCTGAGTTTATTTTTGTGAAATACATCTTTTATCGAAAAAATAAAATCTAAAGCATTAGCATCAATATACAAAGACTTCCCATGATGATCTTGTGTATAACGAATATAGTCTGAACAAGTTCCATTGATAGACCTGCCAACATATATATATGAATTTAAGGTATACACTCGAGATGATAGCTCATGTTTATTTTCCAATTCCACACAATATTTATCAAAAATGAATTCAGGCTGTTTGATGTAAACGACAGCATCTTCATTCTCTTGCCCTATACTGTACAATTCACTAGAGCAGTGAGTCGCTTCAGTATTTAGGCATAAATCTTTCATTTGCTCAATAAAAGAGCTGCTACTATAAGCTTCAGTAGCATTTAAAAATAATAGAAAAAAGAATAAAAAAAGTATTAATTTTTTCATTATGATGTTGCTCCACTAATCATATGTAGTAGATAGTTATTTTGGCCAGTGTTGTGTATGTTTTCAAGCAAAAAAATAGTGACTTCCATTAGATATAGTTGTGATTATATTAATAAAGTGAAACTCGTTTTGGGGCATAAGTGAGTCAGCGAAGATGTCGCTGACTCAAAAATGGACAGAACTTTGTTAGAACGATTAATCTATTAATATTTTTCAGATAAGGTTTTGTACTGAAAACTTCTGAGTAAGTGGTAAAATTCACAGCCCCACTTCACAATTGCACAGGCTACTGTTCACAATTGACACCTTCTACTGGTTAGCACGGCACATTCTGCTGGTTAAATTGCATTCTTCAGCGCAACAAAAAACCAATGATTGAGGCTAATTTAGGAGTGAATAAGTTAACAACATTAACGCGACCTAGATTCGATTGGTCATACCTGTCCTGATAAATATTCTCTATTGGTTTTTTACACATTCACTAACAATAACTCCATAATTAGATATGTCTTTTCGCACCCTTAAGAAAATATTCCAAGTCCCCTTTATTACTTTTGCTATTCCTTTTACAACCTCACCACAAGAAATATCTAACCCACCACTCTCCTTTAGGGCTACATAGCTTCCAAGCCTAATTGATTTATTATAGAGCTCTTTTGCTTTAGTTAAATTAGGTTGAACACCATGCCCGTAACGATAAATACGAGCTAACATCAATGTGGCTACTAGTCCGTCCATATTCGCAGCTTTCAAATACAACTGTTTTGATTTTATGTAGTCTTGATCCACACCGACCCCAAAAAAGTAAAGCCTTCCAAGAGCCGTATAAGCATACATGTCATCACTTAAATCAATCGCTTTTTTATAATATGTAGCCGCTTTTGAAAAGTCTTGTTCAAGAGTCGCTGTTGATGGCATTTCATACAGCCGCCCTATTTCAACCAACGCCTCATCAATTCCTTTTTTAGCCATACTTTTATATAGATAAATAGCTTGGTCGTATTTATTTTCACTCACCAGACGTATCGCATCATCCCATAAAGACAGTTCATCACATTCTGGATGCATTATAGAGCCCTCTTCAGTTTATTCTTTCCTCAACACCAGATATTGAAACACATTAATGGTATTAGGAAAAGTAAGCCAAATGAAGTTCTACTGAACTGAACTGAACTGAGCTGAGCGGGCAATCGCCCCTAACATTGAAAGGGGCATAAATGATTTGCATACCTTGCTTGCAATTGGCGTGATTCAACTCTGAACTTGAGGACGTTGAAGAAAATAGCGTGAAGCTCACATGGATGTGAGCTTAGCTTTCGCGGTACAGGATGTACCATCGGAAGCGTTAGTATTTTCACTCCTTATTACAAGATAGGCCGAAGCAGGTTTCAAATGAAATTAAAAGCTTGTTCAATCCCCATGGCGACCTTTTCGCTGCTGTTGTTTTGTAAATAGCGAAAATGTTGCGGGGCGGCTGGGCTAATTCATTTATAAAGAGTAAAGAGGGAATAGCCGTTGATTTCCTCTTGGTCTGGTGTGGGCGAAGCACCACGACTTTAGTGGCCGCAGGTCATAGCCTAACCAACTTTGGGGCAACAATGCGTTAGCGACTTATTGTAAAATGAGTCTAATTTAATCTTTAACCTTTACCCAATTCATGTATTTCTCATCAGCAATACTCAACATATCTAAATCTTCAGCGGTATCGCCGTAAGCATAAACACAATCATAATGATCTAAATTAAAACGTTCACAGATCCGTTTAGATTTCATTTTTTCACTACAATCGCCTGAGGTATAAAAGCCAGATAATTTGCCATTGTTTACCGCTAACTCACTACAAATCAACATCACTCCTAATTCATTACACCAATGCTTTAAATAGATATCAATGGATGCAGATACCACAACAACATGATCGCCGTTATCTTTATGCCAGCGAATTTTATCAAGTGCGTGAGATCGAATGAACTGAGGAATAACTTGTTTGGTAAAATCCAATCCCATTACATCAAGCGCATGGTGTTCTTTTTGATAAAAAGCGACAAAACTGGCAATGGGGCGCATTTTATTGGCAGGAAGTATGCCCAATTTATACATAATCACAAAAGGAGCGAGCAACACATTACCTACTATTAATCGAGCACCTGTGGTCGAGTAACGTAAAAATTTACTATACATATCGGCATTCGTAATCGTGCCATCAAAATCAAATAAGGCTAAATTCACTTTAATTTCCTTTAATGCATTAGCTTTTATGGCGATGATTAAGTGACTCACAATCTACTGACTGAATGTATATAAATTGTCTGCTTAGATTCAGATTCGATGTCATGACACTTTATTAACTGAAAAAATGAAATATGCTACTCAATTATAATTGCTGCAACCTTTGAGCATGCTGCATCATTAAAGTGTCTAACACTTCAGGGCTTAAGCTAAATATTTGTACTATTTCTTCGCCGGTTTTAGAAAGCGTTGCTTGCTTGTCTTCAAAAGTAATATGTAAACCTAACGCTTTTAACGTCTGCTGATCATAACTGTATAATGGCGTGTTTCGTTTATCTTTTAAGCCTGGCATCATCCCCAATACTGTGACAGCTTGATTAACCTTAACCTTGTCAAAAAATACACGTTCGGCTTGTTCCCACTGCAAAATATATTCAACCATAGTTTTGCTGTACTTACTTAAGTCTTCCGAGCCGTATAATAGTGGTTGTAACGCCCCACCATGCCAACCTAACAGGGCATCTTGTTTTATCGTCACATCATCACTGGCCGTTACAACATAATTAGCACAAGATGACGCACAGACTTTATCGACTGTGACCTTTAATTTATGCCGATATACCAATTCACCTAATCGTATTCCAGCAAACACATCGCCCCCACCACTAGTAATAACCAATGAGGTGATTTGAGTTGAGCTATTTGCTATACCTTGTTCAAAGGCGGCAACATTGTCTGGGTTAATTTCACCGTTATAATTAATGGTATTGGGAAGTAAAGGATCGATAACAAGGCTGAAAATAGGTTGTTTGCTTGCACAACCGGTTAAGGTTAGCAGCATAGCGAGCAGTAGATAACGCATTCATATTCCATCATGATGTTGAGTTGGCAAAAAATTAGCACAACAAGTTCATTATCCACAAGTAAATGATGTCACTTCCTCGATAATATTGATTAATCAGACTCTAACTGAACATTATTGCCAAATACCTCTCATTGCAGGTCGTTGGACTATATAGCTTTTAGATTATGTTGCTGCTTTAACCATCCGGTTTCATTTTGATTGAGTGCGTTGAAGACTCTTTATAAAAGAATGCGTGAGCCTGACATGGCCTGTCTCGCACATCTGACCTATATGGATATTGGAAATGTCATAATGATGTCGGGAACATCATTGACCATGTGCTTTAGGTATTCAGACATCCTGTCTATCAGATGCCCGCTCGCTCTCGAGAAGGAATGTCATTCTTTAGCATCCACGACATTCGTGAATCCATTCACATCAGATTCCCATAGGAAGCGTTAGTATTTTCACTATTTATTAATAAGATGGCCGAAGCGGAACTCAAACTAAGCCAAAAGCTGGCTCAATCCCCATGGCGACCTTTTCGCAGCTGTTGTTTTGTAAAAAGCGAAAATGTTACAGGGCAGCTGGGCTAATTCTTTTATAAAGAGTAAATAGGCAACAGCCGTTGGTTTGCTCTTACTCTGCTATGAGCAAAGCACCACGACGTTAGTGGCCGTAGGCCATAAAAAAGCTGGATTCCGGCTCAAAAAATAATGCCGGAATGACAGCAATATTGGCCCTACTCTATTGGTAAAGCTGCATCTCCGCCCCACACAGCCCAAGAACCATCGTATAAAACCGCTTGATGGTGTCCGGCTACATAGGAAGCTAAAATCAAAATACATGCGGTAATGCCTGAACCGCAACTAAACACTCGTTGAGCATTATTACTGGTATCTAAGGTCGCGAAAATAGTATGCAATTCACGAATCGATTTCATTTTAAAACCATTTAATACCTGCGCAAAAGGCAAGTTGAGCGAACCGGGAATATGACCACTGCGCATGCCTACTCTAGGCTCTGGTGAGGTACCATTAAAACGCCCTGCTGCACGAGCATCAATCACATCAACATTGGCATGGCCAAGATGGGTTAACACAAACTCAGTGTCACACATTTTGTGTTGTTGCAAACGACCTTTGATATCGCCTGAGTGAGTAGCAGATGAGAATTGGCGGACGGTATCTCGTCCTTCTGCTTGCCATTGTGGTAAACCACCATCGAGTACAAATACCTTATCAAAACCCATAGTTTTGAAAGTCCACCACGCTCGCGGGGCAGAATAAATACCTTGATTGTCGTAAATCACTACAGTGCTGTTATGGGTTATTCCCAATGACTGCGCAGTATCAGTAAACTGCTCAGCCGTAGGCATTGCATGAGTTTGTGATGATCGATGATCAAAAAAAAGCTTGTCCATTTGGCATGATAACGCGCCAGGGATAACGAAAAGTTCATCGTATACTAATGGCTCTTTTCCCAGCACAATTTCCATACTGGCATCAAGTAACACAAGCTCAGGATCATCAAGATGTAATGCTAACCAATCAGTTGTCACTAAAGGATTATTCACGATTAACCTCACTGCAATTTGTTTATAAAACAACAATATTGCACTGTCATAACGCAATAGCAAGTCATTCAGCTATTGATAGCAATTAACCTCATTGTGCTCGATCAATATCCATATCGTTGTTCGCTGGATAAATGAAATCCTACACCTTAAATTGTGACACTAGCTGGTTTAACTGCTCAGCTAAACGGGCTATTTCAGCACTTGAACTGCGGGTTTGAGTTGAAGCTTGTGAGTTTTCTTCGGCGATACGTTTAACATTAATAATATTCTCATTAATGCTCTCAGCCACTGAACTTTGTTCTTCTGCGGCGCTGGCTATTTGCATGTTCATGTCATTGATCAAATTTACAGCATTCGTAATTGATTTTAGTGCAGTATTGGCTTTACTGGCTTGCGCTACACAATGTTCAGCTTGTGTTTTTCCTTGGCTCATCACAGAGACAGCATTTTCTGTTCCGGCCTGAAGTTGTTCAATAATGGTCTGGATTTCAGACGTTGACCTTTGAGTTCTCTCAGCAAGAGTGCGAACTTCATCAGCCACAACGGCAAAACCTCGCCCTTGCTCTCCTGCTCTTGCGGCCTCAATAGCAGCATTTAACGCGAGTAAATTGGTTTGCTCTGCAATACTTCGAATAACACCTAAAATGGAACTGATGTTTAGGACTTCTTTTTGCACTTCGTGTAATTTCTCTGAGGAATCATTCACACTCGATGACAGAGAATTGATAGAGCTTATTGTTTGGTCCACAACTTGTGAACCTGATAATGATTCAATATTTGCCTGATTAGCGGCATCGGCCGCTTTTGCCGCACTATCTGCAACATCATGAACGGTTGCAGCCATTTCATTCATTGCGGTGGCAACCATATCCGTTTCAGATTCTTGTCGAGAAATCCCATTGGACGTTTGTTCTGTGACAACAGCGAGCTCTTCAGATGCTGATGCTAACTCAATACTGGCGGCATTAATTGTGGTGAGCATCAGTTTTAATTTAGTTGACGTGTCTTGAATAGCATTGAGCAACATACCCGTTTCATCTTTACTGCTACTCTCTAACCGAACCGTTAAATCGCCTAAAGCCAATTGATTTGCCGCATTAACAGCGGTTTGGATGGGCCGAGTAATACTGATGGTAAGAAGATATGCAATAACGAGCCCTATGACGATTGCAGCGATAGACATGATCAATGTGAACTGAATACTGTCTGCAATGGTGACATCAAGCTCAGAGCCTAATGCTTTTTGCTCATTCATTACTGAGAGTTTGATGTCTTCTGTGGCATGAGCGATTTTAGGGCCATGCACATCTAAAACATTTTTAATTAAGTTATTTCTGCTGACAATAGAATCATGTACCTGATTCATTGATGCTAAGTAAATTTTATGGTTTTTTTCAAACTCGAGCATTAAACTTCTTTGCTCGCTTTGATTAAGATTTTTATCGAGTTGATCGAGCTTAGTTGCCATCAGATTAGTCATTTTCTCAAGGGCTAAGCCAAAATCACTTTCTTGATTAGTTTGCAAATACTTCACCATAAATAAACGCCCCATTAGCAGGGTGTCTTTAACATAACTGGCATAATAAACCGCTTGATTATCTTCATTATCATTTGACGATTGAATAAGACTTTCTATGGTGGCAAGCATTCTCTCTCCGCTTGGTACCAGCTGAGTGTCATTGATTTTATGTCTTTGTCGAATCAACTCAACAACCTGCTCAAATGATTGTTGGTAAGTGCGAAATGATTCTTCAACAAAGGTAATCTGCGCGGCTCTCTCAGGCGCCTTGATTTGCTTTTTCGCTTCCTCAAGGTAAGTTTTCATTTTGGTCACATCACTGTTGTACTCGACTAAATCTTCATCGGACTGGCTGATGAGATAATCTTTCACCTTAATACGCACCAATAACATATTAGCCTGAAGTCTTCCGGCGATATTCGTGTCTTGTGCTAGTGATTTATAATGAAGAAAACTCGAACCAGATGAGTTAAGTGCGCTAATGCTAGTCACCACAACAATTGCAAGTAGTATGAGCACCAAACCAAAACCGCCACTGATTTTTGCACCGAGCTTTAGATTGTTAAACATGAGTCACCTCAAATAATATCAACTAGCAAAATTGTGATTAGCTGAATGTCGCCATCAACAGCTAAAAGGATATAACCAGCAAATATTATTACCAATATCTTGCCAACATATCAATTTAAATAATTGATTTAAAATGCTAAAAACCATATTTATCAACCAATGATAAAACCAAAGGTTGACATTTAAATTGATAATTAATACTTAAGGCTAGTGTTAAATAAAGAGTAAATAAGAAATACAAAGGTAGCTAAATAACAATGAAAACTGAGAAATTTGACGGGAATGACTAGGACAATAGTCGCTGGATGAAGCATATTTGGCGGCAGTACTCACCACATAAGGGGGGCTAGAAAGGTGTTACTTTTAGCAATATGCTTTTGCATCTATGCTGATATGTTAATCATAAATAAACCGTGAGATCATCCTGCAATCAATTTATCATCTGACTAATTTTGAATCATTTATACACTGTGGTTTAGGGCGAGTAATCACATTCTTTAGCTTGAATACCTACTAATAAAAAAGCCCTTTATTAGCAAATAAAGGGCTTTTCACATCTAAAACCTTAGTGACTATAGAGCAATCCAAGTCGCTTTAAGTTCAGTGTACTTATCAAACGCATGTAATGACTTGTCGCGGCCATTACCAGACTGCTTATAACCCCCAAATGGAGCCGTCATGTCACCACCGTCATAATGGTTTATCCACACCATACCGCTGCGCAGCGCTTTAGCCGTTTTATGGGCTTTACTTAAGTTTGAGGTCCACACACCAGCAGCTAGGCCATAGATAGTGTCGTTGGCAATCTTAATGGCTTCTTCCATGCCATCAAATTCAATAACCGATAACACAGGACCAAAAATCTCTTCACTGGCAATTTTCATGTCATTTTTAACATTACTGAAAATAGTCGGTTGCACAAACATGCCGCCGGTTTCTACCATCACTTGCTTGCCGCCATCAACTAAGGTAGCACCTTGTTCGCTGCCGCTTTTAATATAGTTCAATACATTAGTGAGCTGTTGTTGATCGACCATAGCACCACAAGTGGTTTTAGGATCAAGTGGATGCCCTGGTTGCCAGCCCTGCATTTGTTCAACTATCAACTTGATTAACTCATCTTTAACGCCTGACTCAACCAATAAGCGAGAACCAGCAGTACACACTTCGCCTTGGTTAAACGCAATCGCTACCGCAGCGGCTTCTGCTGCCGCTTTCAAATCTGGAGCATCGTTAAACACAATGTTTGGGCTCTTACCACCAGCTTCCAACCATACGCGCTTCATGTTCGACTCACCCGCATAAATCATTAACTGTTTGGCAATTTTTGTTGAACCGGTAAATACCAAAGTATCAATGTCCATGTGCAACGCCAGCGCTTTACCCACTGTATGACCAAAACCAGGTAATACGTTTAATACGCCTGCAGGAATACCAGCTTCAATGGCTAACTGGGCCATACGAATAGCGGTTAATGGTGATTTTTCTGATGGCTTTAAAATCACACTATTACCTGTCGCTAATGATGGCCCTAGCTTCCAGCATGCCATAATCATCGGGAAGTTCCACGGTACAATCGCGGCAACCACACCAACGGCTTCACGGGTGATCATGCCAATTTCGTTATGGGCTGTTGGCGCTATTTCATCATAAATTTTATCGATTGCTTCACCAGACCAACGGATAGCACGGGCAGCACCGACAACATCAACCCCTTTAGAATGCTGAATGGGCTTCCCCATATCTAGGGTTTCGAGTAACGCCATTTCATCGGCATTAGCTTCAAGTAAATCGGCAAACTTAATCATGACTTCTTTACGTTTTACTGGTGGTAAATTAGCCCAGGTACCCGCTTCGAATACTTCACGCGCATTGGCAACAGCAAGGTTTGCATCGGCTAAATCACAGCTCGCGACTTTGGCAAGAACTTTGCCATCAATTGGGCTGATACAGTCGAAAGTGTCACCAGACACAGCACTTTGATATTGACCATTGATAAATGCACTGCCATTGATTTGTAAACTTGCTGCCAGTGCTTCCCAATCGCTACGACTTGTTGGAGTACTCATTGTGACCTCGAAATAATAAATGGATTGATAAACACCAAAACTAAGAAATAAAGCAGGTGCCAAGACTAATTTGTGCCGTCTAAAATGGATTACTGACACATTTATGTTAATCAATATTGTCACCTGATTATGCTGAACAGCAAGAAATTTTCAATATATTTTACAAAATAGGCACATTTAGTTTAAATAAATGCACAAAACACTTTTATGTTCATTATTTTTGACATAGCATAGCGAATATTCGTCACTCATTATTTAATCAGTTTAAGATGAATCCCTAATAATTGTAGCTATCAATGTAGAGTCAATTTATGAGCGAATATAAGCAAAATGGAATCAGCGATTCATCACAATCTTGGCCAAATATGGCGCACTTTTGGATGCCATTTACCGCCAACAAGCAGTTTAAAGCCAATCCACGTCTCCTTGTTTCGGCACAAGGAATGTATTACACCGATATTGAAGGCAATAAAGTACTCGATGCTACCGCAGGTCTATGGTGTTGTAATGCTGGACACGGAAGGCAAGAGATCTCAGAAGCGGTAAGTAAACAAATTAGCCAAATGGATTATGCGCCGTCGTTTCAAATGGGTCATCCACTTGCATTTGAATTAGCGCATAAACTCAGTCAGCTCAGTCCAGATGGATTAGATAAGGTATTTTTTACCAATTCAGGCTCAGAGTCGGTTGATACTGCACTTAAGATGGCACTTTGTTATCACAGAGCCAATGGTCAGGCATCTCGAACGCGCTTTATCGGCCGTGAGCTTGGCTATCATGGTGTCGGTTTTGGTGGCATCTCAGTGGGTGGCATTAGTAATAACCGTAAAACATTCAGCCAACAATTACTGCAAGGTGTTGATCACCTGCCTCACACTCTCGACATTGCCAATAATGCTTTCAGTCATGGTTTACCTCCACATGGCTTAGATAAAGCCGAAGTGCTTGAGCAACTGATTACGTTACATGGCGCGGAAAATATTGCCGCGGTCATTGTCGAGCCGATGTCAGGATCAGCAGGGGTTATTCTGCCACCAGACGGTTACTTAGCGCGCCTGCGTGAAATCACTCAAAAACACGGTATTTTGCTTATTTTTGATGAAGTGATCACTGGCTTCGGCCGAGTTGGTGCTGCTTTTGCCAGTGAACGCTGGCAAGTGACGCCAGACATGATAACCACAGCGAAAGCGATTAATAACGGTGCAATTCCAATGGGCGCTGTATTTGTTAGTAATACCATTCACGATACATGTATGAATGGCCCTAATGAGTTAATTGAATTCTTCCATGGTTACACTTATTCAGGCCATCCGGTTGCCGCAGCGTCAGCACTTGCAACTTTATCAATATATGAAGATGAGCACTTATTTGAACGCGCTAAGGGACTTGAGGCTTACTTTGAACAAGCCGTTCACAGCCTTAAAGGACTGCCAAACGTCATTGATATTCGCAATACAGGTTTAGTGGCAGGTATCCAACTGGCACCGAGCGATAAAGGTGTGGGTAAGCGAGGTTACGCCATTTTTGATCACTGCTTTAGGCAAGGTGCCTTAGTGCGAGCAACCGCTGACATCATCGCGTTATCACCGCCATTGATTGTAGAAAAATCACAAATCGACGACATGGTTAATCACATAAGCGATGCGATTAACGCGGTTGGTTAATCGTTTTTAAATACCAATTTCTTGAATACCTATTTTGCTTAAAAGGATCCAGTTCATGCTTAACATTACTCATTTTGTCGATGGGCAACACACACCAGCGAGTCAGCGTAATCAAACAATCTATGATCCTGCAACGGGTGAAACCCGTGGCCAAGTATCACTGGCGAGTCATGAAGAAGTGAGCTTAGCGATTAGTGCGGCCAAAAAAGCTTACCAAACCTGGTCACAAGTCACCCCACTCAACCGTGCTCGGGTATTATTTAAATTTAAAGCCTTAGTCGAGCAAAATGTTGATAAATTGGCACAATTAATCACTCTTGAACACGGCAAAGTATTAGATGATGCTAAAGGTGAAATCACCCGAGGGCTAGAGGTCGTTGAGTTTGCTTGTGGCATTCCACATTTGCTCAAAGGCGAACATACTCAGCAAGTCGGTGGCGGCGTTGACTCATGGTCAGTTAACCAATCATTAGGTGTGGTGGCGGGTATTTCTCCGTTTAACTTTCCAGTGATGGTGCCAATGTGGATGTTCCCTATCGCGATAGCCTGCGGTAATGCTTTTATCATGAAGCCATCTGAAAAAGATCCAAGTGCAGTAATGTTTATTGCCGAATTGCTTAAACAAGCCGGTCTACCTGATGGTGTATTTAACGTTATCAATGGTGATAAAGAAGCGGTTGATACCTTGTTAACTCACCCTGATATTCACGCCGTCAGCTTTGTTGGCTCAACCCCTATTGCTGAGTATATTTACAGTACAGCTTCTTCTCACGGTAAACGTGTACAGGCGTTGGGCGGTGCTAAAAATCATATGTTATTGATGCCAGACGCTGACTTAGATCAAGCCGTTAATGCGCTAATGGGAGCTGCATACGGTAGTGCCGGTGAGCGCTGTATGGCGATATCAGTCGTATTGGCGGTTGGTGATGTGGCTGACAAATTGGTGGAAGCATTACTGCCACAAATTAGTGCCTTAAAAGTGGGTAGCGGTGTGACGCCGGAAATGGACATGGGGCCGTTAATTTCGGCGCAACACTTAGCCAAAGTACGTGATTACGTTGATGCTGGCGTGAATGAAGGCGCGACGTTAGTGGTTGATGGCCGCGATATCAGCATTAGCGACCACCAGCAAGGTTACTTTTTGGGTGCGTGCTTATTTGATCATGTCACGCCAAACATGAGCATTTACCAACAAGAAATTTTTGGCCCTGTATTAGCAATAGTGCGCGTCGATACCTATGCCGAAGCCTTGGCGTTAATTAACCAACATGAATTTGGCAATGGCACCGCCATTTTCACTCAAAGCGGCCAAGTTGCACGCCATTTTTGTCACCACGTGGAAGTGGGTATGGTCGGAGTGAATGTGCCCATTCCGGTTCCTATGGCATTTCATAGCTTTGGGGGGTGGAAACGCTCACTATTTGGGCCTCTGCATATGCACGGACCTGATGGAGTACGTTTTTATACTAAGCGAAAAGCCATTACGGCTCGCTGGCCACAAGCTAAAAGCGACAGTAACGAACCTTCAGCATTTATCATGCCTACGATGAAATAAGTGAATACGATGAACAAAAACATTAGCGATATTACCGTATTTAGTCGCCAATCAACTGCGGTTGAGTCTTATCACTTGGCCAATGAAAAACTGATAACAGGTAATCCATTACAGTCAGTACAAAATCATTTTGAAAGCCCATGTAAGCAATTTAATGTCGGTATTTGGCAAAGTGAGTCTGGCAGTTGGAACATTAATTATAGCGAATATGAATATTGCGACATTCTCGAAGGCACTAGCATCATCACTGACAGTCAAGGCCAACGCTTAACCGTCAGTACGGGTGATAAGTTTGTTATTCCAGCTGGATTTACCGGCACGTGGGAAGTGGTTAATCACTGTAAAAAAATCTACGTTATGTTTGAACAACAGTAACGTTTCACCGCCATGCGGTACAGACGAAACCATGACGGTTTTGCTTCTGATAAGTGGCATACGCAGTGGCTAGATAGCTCAATATCAGTCACTGTATTTTATGTAAATGGAGATAATATCGTGTCGAAAACATTTAAAAGAACGCGAATTGCACTGTTAAGCGGATTAACGTTATCAGCTACTCTTCTGGCTCCGTTAGCCACGGCAGAAGTATCTGGTGCGGTCACTGTAACCAACGATTATCGTTTCCGTGGAATATCACAAACCGCAGGGGATCCAGCGCTACAAGCTAATATCGATTGGAGCCATGAAAGTGGTTTTTTTGTCGGTGCTTGGGGCAGTAATGTCGATTTCGATGAGCCAGAGTACAATGGCCCAGACGTCGAAATAGACTTGTATGCTGGTTACTATGGTGAACTTAACGACGATACCAGTTATGACTTAACCTTATATCGTTACAACTACCCAGGCGAAAGCGATCTGGATTATTTGGAGATTAGCGCAGGTATCGACTTCAGTGGTTTCAGAGCAGCCTATTGGTATACTAATGACTACGGTGGAAGCGATCTTGATCTGCACTATACCGAAATCAATTATGGCTGGGAGTTTGCCGAAAACTGGAGTTTAGACCTGCATTATGGCTACAACTTTGGTGACGCCATTGATGATGGTGAAGGTTTTGACAGCTATTCAGATTACTCTGTGGGCGTATCAACCGAAGTCTCTGGTTTTGGCTTATCTTTAGCTTATTTAGACACCGACATGAGTGGTGATTACAAAGTAAGCTCTGGGCTATATAAAAACTCAGGCACAGTACTAGCCAGCGTTAGTTACGCATTTTAACCCCTAGGGGTTAATTGCTACGCAACAGCGCTGATCATTGTTTATCGTATTATCACTAGCCCATTGTGGCTCACTATGTACAAGTTGCAATGTGACATGAGTGTTGGCGATTAAACGGTTATCAGCCGGTGTTAAAAACAAAAAACCGCATAATGCGGTTTTTTTTATGGTTAAACCATAAACTAAGATTGGATATTGATTATAAAGGTCATAAAGCAGAAGTTATTTGGTCGACAATCCATTTAGCAATTGCCCTTGGGCTTGCTTTTTAACGGATTGCCAGCCGTCAGCAATATGTTGTAATTATTCGCGTCGCTGCGGGAATTTATCAGCTAAATCGAGCATTAAAGATGTTTGGATTTCACAGATTTCGGCCCAACGACTAGCATTAGAGAGTGACATATTTAGTCCTTAAATAAGTTATACATCCATTTACATGCACCTGCATCGTCATTAAATGTAGCACATATTCATCGTTTATAAAGCCATTTCGATAACTAAACCAGCCTAAAGATCACCACTCAGATATCCATTATGCCCTAGGTTAAATGACAGCAAATTTAGTTTAGGCAGCACTCAAATGACAAAATCATCTTGGATTAATCAATAAGGTCTTAACCATAGAATATAACTTGGATCTAGCGCATATATTTTAATAAATTAGCATTGCATCCAGAGCGTAGCATAGTATCTTATGGTAATAGCCATCGTATAAATATACGGTTTAAAGGAGCAAACTATGGTTGATACCATCATCAAAGTACTGATAATTGCAGTATTATTTTTTCTGGCCTACAAACTAATTTTCAGTGGTAGCCGTGGATTAACCCTTTTTGAAATGCATTTCAAAGATGGCAAACTCAACAGACATAAAGGCAAAATACCAGAGAAGTTTGAGCGAGACTGCCGTGCAATCGCTAAATCAAACAAACTCACTTGCACTGTTAGAGCGGAAAAGTCAGGTGACGTGCGTTTACATGTTTCGGCCAATATAGGCGATAACCTAGTACAACAGATCCGCAATCAGTTTCCATTTGAATATTACGATAAAAAACATGTTGATGCGTCTAAGCTTAAAGGCTAATACAGCTTAATGACGAACATAAAAAATGGACTCATTAGAGTCCATTTTTTATGTTCGCAGAGCACCAGCCTATAGCTTGGTCCGCTACTTAATCAGCTTGCTTAGCAATAACTAAAGTGACCTGAGCAACGGTAACACCAAACTTAATGATGTCACTTTTATTGATAATGGTTTGGTCATCGACTAAAAACATCCAATCATCAAAATGCACTTGATACTCACTGCCATCTACAGCTAATTGCATATCATAGCGCCAGTGTAATGCGCTGCCGCGCGACTCACCCTCTGCAATACCTAATATATCATTGGCTGTGCCTTGGTAAATACCATTACCTTTGTCAGTAATTTTCCATACTCGAGTTTGTTTTTCGCCATCATCGTAAACAAACCATTCGTTAATCACACCTTGCTTACCTTGTGGCGTGTCGGTCCAGTGCGCTTCCATAGTCACAGTAAATTTACGCGTCACCTTGCCAGAAAAATCTTGTACTATGCCTGCCGCCGTTAGCTTACCGTCAAAAAATGTGGCTAAGTCTAACTTAGGCGTCGTTTGTTGATAATCTTCAATTGAGGCTGATGAACATGACATCACACCTAAAAGTAATCCGCTAAACAAACACACATGAGCAAACTTTTTAATCATGCCGCGCGCTGAAACAGATATCTTTTGAGGTATGGATAATAGACTAGTGCGCATTAGTTGACTCCAATTAATTGTTTACGTAATTCGGGGTGACTGGTTTTTTCTGACAACCAGATATCGAGAAAAGCTTCAGGGAACTGACTGTTATTAACTTGATAATATGGCTTATCATTAAGTAAAAATGCTGCATCTTCAGGCGTGTTAACTCTAAACGTGAGTCTGTCGCCCTCTTTAACATCAGGCCATGCTTTGACTATCTGTTGACGATAAAGCTCAATATTATCTTTAGTTAACCCTAGATGCTGCCATTGCTCAATTGTCGCATCAACCAAATCACCGGCATCAATATCGCGGTGATATTGGATGTCGAGAGTCATTGGAAATCGATTAGCTTGATATTTACCGTCGATGGAAAATAATTTAGCGCTATAAATATCCAGCCACAGAAGACTCATGTCGGCTGTGCCAACTTCAATCAATGGCACATCAGCTGTGTCGGCTTTAACCAAGGGGGCTGTTGTCGCAATATGTGAAACACTGTCACCATCATTAGCAAAAGCATCACTGACACTCAACATAACAACAAGTGCTAATACCAGTGCGCCCATCACACCAAAGAGTAATTCTGCTAACCAGTGCATCGATTGGGGTATCTGCCAATGTGGCTGCGATTTAGCAGCCTTGGTTAAGGTTTTCATCTAGGATTCTCCAAAACGAGAGCCACCGTTGTAATACGGGAGTTTTTTGCTACTGATTATTAACAGTACGGGAAATAAGCCACTCCAGATCAGTGCCAATATCAATGCACTCCAAGCATCTCCCAATGGCAGCTCCACGGCATCAAATTTAGCGCCAGCAAGATAACTTAAACAACCAAATACCCCACCCAATACTGACTGTAACCACAGAGGGAGCTTTCTGAACACAGATAAGCTGTAGTCTAAACAAAGTGCAAAATAGAGCCATAATAGTCCCAACCAATAAGGGATATTAGCGAATTCAAATACGCCAAACCACACTAATAGACTATCAACCGCGATGCCAATTGCCCCACAAACACCCATAACTAATGCATCATGACGCGCTGATGGTGATAATAAAAAGTGACTAATGATCAATAAAATAGACAGTAATATGAGTTGATTTTGAGCCAGTACTCCCGCCCACCAAACTAATTGGAAGCACACGGCGTTAATTAAGATAAATAACGTTGGCGGAATACCGTAAGAAGACATAACACCTCACACACAGGATGAGACGTCCCGGTAATATATTACCGGGGATGTAAATAGCCAGAAAACACTATCATTGATTAAGATCGGTATTGAGGACGCACGGCAACTAAATGCACTGTACTTGTAGTACGTTCTAAAAAACCTCCTTCGCAGTAGCTCAGATAAAACTTCCACATACGAATAAAGTCATCGCCATAATTTAAGGCTTTTATTTTGTCGTAAGCAGCATCAAAATTCTCATGCCAATGCTTTAATGTACGTGCATAGTCTTTACCCATATCATCAATAGACCAGGTGACCATGTCGGTTTTCTTGGCGATGTGACGAGTCATTTCACTCACCGACGGTAAGCAACCGCCGGGGAATATATAGCGCTGTATAAAGTCGACACTCTTGCGATAGCTATTGTAACGTTGGTCGGCAATGGTAATCGCCTGGATAAGCATGCGCCCGTCTGGTTTAAGCATATGCTGCAGTTTTTCGAAAAAACCGCCTAAATATTCGTGGCCGACAGCTTCAATCATTTCAATCGATACGACTCGGTCATATTCACCCGTCAATAAACGATAATCTTGTTTCAATAAGGTAATACTATTTTCAAGCCCTTCTTGCTTCACTCGCGCTAGTGCATAATCGTACTGAGCATCGGAAATGGTCGTGGTCGTAACATGCACGCCATAATGTTTCGCCGCATAAATGGCCAAAGCGCCCCAACCGGTTCCTACTTCAAGCAAGGTTTGGCCTGGACTTAAATCTAAACGCTCACAAATGGTGTGCAACTTGTGTAATTGCGCTTCATTTAGACTGCTATCATCTGCCGGATAAAGTGCACTTGAATACATCATTTCTGGGTCAAGAAACTCTTTATACATGTCATTACCTAAATCATAATGCGCCAGAATATTTCGCTTAGAGCCGGTTTCAGAATTACGATTAAATACATGTTTAATGCGATTGAGACCATTGCTCAACCATGAAAAATAACGCTCGATATTGTCTAACAAGGCTAGGTTTTTGGCAAAAATCTGCACCACTTTGGTCAAATCAGGGCTACACCAATGGCCTTGAATATAAGCTTCACCAGCGCCAATTGAACCGCCAAACACCACTTGACGATAAAAGTTAGCATGCTGGACCTGCATTGTGGCGTGCACATCGCTTTTAGGATCGCCAAATTCTGAAGTTTGGTTACCATCAACAATCGTTAAATGACCTTCAGCAAGATGCGCTAATGCGCGAAGAAGAATTTTCCTTGCCAGGCTGTCAGATAAACTCGCTTGAGTCATACTACTTTCTGTCACCATATTTTCCATGTCATTTCTCCAGTTCATACACTGTCTTATTCGATCGCTTTATTGGCGTAATGCAACTGTAATACGTGATAACCACTTATTTGGTTTACATTTTTCAATAATGATTAATTCAACTTAACGGTCTGCTTGCCAACAAATGGGATCCGTTTAATAAATAACTTCATAGCTTGCCAATAAATACCCAACATAATTTTGAGCGTCATCAATGGGTAACCCAACATAAATTGGCGTATCGAACTTGAGGTAATCAGTTGGCGTTTTAACACTAAACCAGCATCAAATAGCTTATCGTTATTGGCATTTCTATTTTCAATAGTCACTTTCAAATGTTTAGCTGGGGGCGTAATACGCCACAAGTAATGCATATCTAAGTTCATAAAAGGCGACACATGAAACACTTTGTCTGTTTGAGTAGTATTGGCAATATCCACCAGATAACAATGACGCTCATTCCAAGGAGTATTACTCACCTCAGCGAGCATATAGATTAGCTCATCTTGATGATAACAAAAGTAAAAATTGACCGGACTAAAATAAAAACCAAAATGGCGTATCTGCCCAGAAAATATCACTTTATCGCATATTTGTGTAGCACCTAAATGCTCAATGGTTGCCAACACGCGATGTTTCAATGCCACAGCATCAGAGCCTACACAAGCTTGGCTTAACGCAAGTTTCTCACCAAATTGCTGCTCAAGCGCATTGAGATAATCGCTAGGCTTAAATTTAAGTGGGGTAAACTTGTCTGTTGAAAACAACTTACTCACCGCCGTTAATGCTGGCAGTTCATCTAAATCAATTGCCATCATCGCAATGTTATAACCGAAACTGTGCACCTTAGGCGTATGACGGCGATGGTTAACCTTGCCACAATAAATGCCACTGTTTAATTGATCATGTTTCATTACCGATGTGGGTTGATTCATAAACTAATCCCAAAAAGATCGCATACTTCAACCGCACTCCGAACACCGTCTTCATGAAATCCGTTGTGCCAGTAAGCTCCCGCAAAGTAGGTATTGTGTTTACCATTGATAAGCGATCTTTTTGCTTGAGACTTCATGCTGGCATCATTAAATACTGGGTGAGCATAATTAAACTTACGCAAAATTTTACGTTCGTCAATTAACGCCGTTTGATTGAGGGTGACACAGAATGTTGGCGCACTGGCTGGTAAACACTGCAAAATATTCATGTTATAAGTCACACTGGCAGGACGCTGGGCAATATCTTGCTGATTTTTACCATCTAAACGATAATTCCAACTTGCCCATGCCGCTTTGCGTTTAGGCAACAGATTAATGTCAGTATGTAATACCACTTCATTATTCTGGTATTCCATTGCACCTAACACGTCAATCTCGTCTTGAGTAGCATCAGTTAACATCGCTAATGCCTGATCGCTATGGCAACTTAATACCACATCATCAAAACGCTGCCATTCCCCTTTAGCCACTTGAACATATACGCCATCATCGCTACGCTTAATACCTGTAACGGGAGAATTAAGCTGAATGCGATCTTTGAAAGGTGCCGTTAAAGCAGGAATATAACTGCGCGAACCGCCTTCAAGTACATACCACTGCGGGCGATCATTAATATTTAATAATCCATGATGTTGGAAAAAACGAATGAAAAATCGCAGTGAAAAACCGCGCATATCATCAATACTGGCAGACCAAATAGCCGCGCCCATAGGTAAAATGTAATGCTCACAGAAAAAGGCAGAAAAACCTTGCTGGTCAAGATATTCACCTAGTGAAGCCGTAGGGTATTTATCTGCCTCGTAAATCACTTTACAACCATTATTAAACCGAACTATCTCGCCTAAAAACTTGTAAAAACTTGGACGAAATAAATTACGGCGCTGGGCAAATAAACTCCACAAATTATGGCCATTATATTCAAGCCCCGTGAGTGCATTGTTAACACTAAAGCTCATTTCAGTGGGTATCGATTTAATCTTAAGTTGCGCCATTAAAGTTTCAAAAAGCGGATAAGTACGATCGTTAAACACAATAAAGCCTGAGTCGATTGCGTATTGCTGGCCAGCAACTTCTACATCTATGGTAGCTGTATGACCACCAATATAATCATTAGCCTCAAACACAGTTACCGTGTGTTCCCGGCTGAGTAAGTGGGCACTCGTTAAGCCTGCAATTCCACTACCTATTACAGCAATATTTTTCATTTCGTTAATCCCTGACACTAAGACTTTATTGTTGATTGACTTGAGCGAGCTATTTAGGAGCCAATAAAGACACTAATAATTTTTCTGGCAATAAAGAGGCTAATTTAAGTAACCAAGTGAATTTGGTTGGAAAATGGATCTCACATTTTTGGCGTTGCATACCGTTATAAATGGCCACAGCGGCTTGCTGAGGCGAGATTTGCATTGGCATAGCAAAGTCATTTTTAGCGGTTAAGGGGGTTTTCACAAAACCAGGGCAAATCACGCTAACCCCAATCCCATGTTTGGCAAGATCAACTCGTAAACTGCGACCTAAATAAGTAATGGCCGCTTTTGATGCGCCATAGGCTTCGGCACGCGGAAACGGCAGATAGGTGGCGCTTGAACTCATCAGCCCCAGCTGAGCACCACGGCCTAAAAGCGGTAAAAAATGTTCTAGACAATAACCCATAGCAACCACATTGGTATTGATCACTCGCGCAAATAAAGCCGAGTCAAAATGCAATGCATCATCAATGTATTCGCAGCTTCCGGCATTCAATACCACTTGCTGTAGCTGCCAACCATTATGCTGCAATAGTTGCTTAAGCTTAGCGGCTGCGGCTTGTACCTGCTCATTATCAGTAATATCAAACTCTAGCGGTGTGGCGCCTGTAATCGCCTCTAATGCTTGAGCATTTCGGCCACAAGCTATTACAGCAATACCTTTTTCAAGGTAATATTCAGCTAAAGCTAACCCAATACCTGAGCTGGCTCCAGTAATTAATACGGCCTTGGAACTCACGTTAACAGTTGCCATTACTTCGCCACCCTATTTTTAAGTAAGCCGATGAGACCTCCTAAAAAAGGCACTTGCTCATAGAGCATTTGTCCTAGGTCAAAGTAGTCTCTATGAGAAAATATCTTATCGGAAAATTTAAGTTGCGACATGCCTTCAACATTTATTAGCTGGCCTTTACTTAATTTAGGATGTGTATAACTCATGGTCCAATACAAAGCGGCTTGCTGATTATCAGCACCAATGACCACTTCTTTGATATCAAATTCAATGTGGGTGACGTTTTGATACATGTTGGCAAAATAATGCGTTAATGCTTCCATGCCCTGGACATGATGCATCGGATCTCTAAAGCAAATATCATCGCGATAGACTTGACTGAGTAGAAACAAATTATCTTTATTGAGCTGTTGATACATATTAATAAAGGCATCAACAATAGCCGGATGACCACTCACAGACGCAGAATTGTCCGTATTTAATGGTACTGATTGAGTATCAACTATCGATTGTGCACCTTGCATTAACAGACTCCTACCACGCGACCCTAAAAACTCACGGAACATAAATATAACAATGCCTTATATGACAATCAGATAAAAGCATTTAATGACCGTGAAACAAATAAAAACTTATGGGGGTTGATACGACATACTCGCAAAAGTAGATCAACATGTTAAATGAGCCACACAGCAAAACGCCTAAGCAGAGCTTAGGCGTTAATAAAGTCAGTAATAGTGTGTTTTATTCAGAAACTGAGTAACCTGTTTTGGCCACTGGATGCCAGTATTTATCAACTTCCTGTTGAATAAATGCATGTTTCGCCTTCATCGCGTCGGCTTCAACAAAGCCAATAGCGGCGTGGGCTTTTTCTTTGGTACTGTAATCTGGGTACTCGACTTCAGTAACTGACATTTGACTTAATATGCGGGCCAATGCTTGACGGGCATAAGTAACCTGTTCAGTCGATTTATCCAGTAGTTCAATCCCTTCTTTAGGATTATGAGCGTACATACCATGCGATGCAGTGGCAAAATCCCAACGCCATTGTGAATGACGAATAGCCATAATCGCATCATTCATTTGCGCCCATGTAGCCCCCGCATCCCACGCAGCTTTGGCTTCGTAATGCGCCTTAATCAGCAATGACTCTACATGTCGTGCTTTAGCATCAATAGTAGCTTTGGTTTTATCAAGCTTTTTGGTGATGGCCGCTTTACTGCTATGACAATTTGCACAACTACGATCAAAATTGTCTAATGCACCACCAACCTTATGGTCACTAAATGTAGCGCCTTTTTCATCGGTCGCAGGCGGCATATGACAGGTTATACAGGTCACGCCTTGCTTAGCGTGAGCCGAACGACTCCAATGTTCAAACTCTGGATGACGCGCTTTTAATATTGGGGTTTTAGAAATAGGGTGGATCCATTCGTAAAAGCGACGTGTGTCGTAATACTTTTCAATTTCATCGGCAGTGCTGCCAAAAATCCATGGAATATTAACCTTGTTATTATTTTCAGGCTGGAAATAATAACTCACATGACATTGACCACAAACCTGTGCCCCTTGCATTGTGTGGTTTTGCTTATCAAAAGGCAGTTTAATTTTTGCCATCGCATCTTGTGCATGTGGTCGAGGTAATGCGAGTTTAGCACTGCCATCAACATGACAATCACTGCAGTAAACAACGGATTTGATTTCACGGCCTAAATCGACAAAATTGGCACCTGAAAAACCTTGAATACCCATTTCTTTAATCAATCTAGGGGCATCGGGTGTTTTACAGGTCCAGCAACTGGCTGATAAACCTTTGTCACCTTCAGCTATTGCAACACCAGTACGCAAGGTATGTGTCACGTCAGCTACAGCAAACTGATGCCCGCGAGGGCTATGATATTCTTTGGCAAATGATGAACCAGCCCATAAAATGATATTGGCAGGATATTGCGCCAGTATATCGTCTCGCTCTACTTGGTCTTCGGTTGCTTGCCAAGAGTAATATTGCTGTGGAAACTTTAGTTGATTAGGATCCACCTCAGCACCTTTGAGCGACCAAGAGGTTAGACTCAACAGAGCTATTGCCCCAAGAATAACACTTAAGCCTATCTTGCTTCGCATCGGCTGCGTAGCCTTCATTATCACCTCGATAAGTAGATCCATCATATTGCTAACCTTTGTTTATTCATCACGTTAATTAATCTTTGAGAGCTAAGCATAAAGTACTGCTTATCTATAAATGGGTTCACTGGTTATGACACCGTCTGTTTAACTACCTAGCCGGGTTATTGCTTAAATACTTGATATAAAAGATACAGTGGCCAGATTATCCCGGACGACCATCAAGACGTGGTCGCATTAATATCGGCGCGTAAAACCACACAAATAATCCAAAGCCCATAAACCAACAAGCCCCTGCTGCCCATAACCAAATTTGCGTGTATTCAGGCATCAACAAAGGCATAACGGCACGTAACACTGCAGCAAGCGGCACACATAAAAATGCCCAGGTCATGTTAGGTCCTTGGTAGATATTACGACTAGTATGCCCAAGTGAAACTCTTGAAATCATTGATAAACATAATGAAGCAATCCCGCCAATGGCAAATAGATGCAGCAAGGTACGATAGGCATATTCGTTATCAATATTTACAGCCATTAATAACAGTGTGATAGGCAACGAAAAATACGATATATGTAACGACCATAACATCGGCTCTTTGAGGGTTTTATGTGCTTGCCATCGGGCAAAACGGAGTAAATGTAATATGCCTGCAACAACTAGCAGCAGTTGCTCTGCCCCCTTAGGAAGCCAATGAGTGATGGCTTGAATAAACAGTAAACCCATTGCCAATATTAACGTGTTCTCGAGTGCGATAATGGGATCGGGTTTGGGTTGTTTAATTCTCATTGCGGTAAAAAATGGGATCACGCGGCCACCGACTACAGTGATCACCATGGCGAACCACCAAATCATCCCTTGCCATAATTGAGTTGATAACGAGAAGTTACGTTCAGACAGAGCATAGTAACTGACTAAGTTGACCACTAAGGCCACCAGCAATAGCAGCGGAAACCCAATATTTCGCCATTGCTTAACGGGATAAATACAACGCCACAATGCATAAGCGCTCAAGCCTAAAAATAAGCTGTCGAATATTGCCGGTAAAAATAAAGGAATATTCATTGGCAACAGCAACATCAAGCGAGCAATAAACCAACACCCAAAGGTGAGCATTAATGCGCGCCCTTTAATGGTCGGTTGGTTAGTCCACGCCTGAACGGCTGTGAGTAAAAAGCCACATACTATCGCCATGGCAAAGCCGAATAACATTTCGTGAGGATGCCACCATAACGGCACCACGTTAGCCCAAAATTCACTGTTAAATAGGCTAAATTGTGGCGTAAACCAACCCATTAACCACAATGGAATATATAAGGCTGCGATACTCGCCCCACCCAAAAAAAATGGTCTAAAGCCTAAACGCCATATAGCAGGAGTGTTATCAGTTTCCGCAGGATCATCAATATTTAACATAAACAGTTCACTCACTTAGTGGCATAACAGCAACAAGATTTAAACATGCATAAATTTTAAATCTTTAATAAGTCATTCTATGCCGTTAATTGAACTGCTTCAATCAATACTCACCAATCGACCGCTTAGCCAAGCCCATAGTGTGATCTAAGCCCAAAAAAAGGCCGCTATTATCATAAGAGATAATAGCGGCCTTAAACTGTATTCACCGATTTACGAACTTAAGCAGTCAAGTTAATCAACTCAATAGCTCGTCAGTAGTGACAATAAATAGGATTAACCACGCTTTAACGCACTTAACACTTCTATTGCCCGGAGGCGGGCCATCTTGTGTTCAACAATAGGTTTTGGATAACTGTCGCCTTGTGGTGAGGCAAATAAGTCATTAACGTTAACCGTTTTAGGTTCATGGATATCTTTTAACGACCAGCGGGCAACCTCTGGAACGTAACGTTTAATAAAACTGCCATCAGGGTCAAACTTACTACTTTGGGTCATAGGGTTAAATACCCTAAAATAAGGCTGCGCATCGCATCCGGTGCCAGCAGACCATTGCCAACCACCATTATTGGCCGCTAAGTCTCCATCAATCAATTGCTGCCTAAAGTAACGTTCACCCCAGCGCCAATCGACCAATAAGTGCTTGGTTAAAAAACTGGCGACCACCATACGTAAGCGGTTATGCATCCAACCCGTTTGATTTAATTGGCGCATGGCAGCATCAATAATCGGATAACCCGTCTGCCCATCGCACCAGGCGGTAAACTCCTGAGCATTATTTCGCCAAACAATCCCTTTACCCAGCTCATTAAAATTTTGCGCCATTGATAAATGCGGAAATGCCACGAGCAGATGTCGATAAAATTCACGCCAAATAAGCTCATTTAACCAGGTTTTCGCCGCGCAAGTATCATCAACTAATGCTTCTGGGTATCGCGCTAATATTGCCGCAACACATTGACGAGAACTCACCACTCCGATAGCTAAAAAGGGTGATAAGCGACTCGTGCCTTCAAGGGCGGGGAAATCTCGTTCTGCTTGATAATCTGCAACCTGACTTGCTAAAAATTGTTCAAGTATTCGCTTTGCTGCACCTTCGCCAGCAGCCCATTGTTCGCTGTTACGCGAAAGGCAAGTAAACTCAATAGCGGCAGGTGATGGCAAGGCTGCCGCAACTGGAGCTGGCACTGCGAGGGGAACTATCGCTTTTTGACTGGCAATGCTTTTCCATTTTTTCGAAAATGGGGTAAACACCTTATACATATCACCAGACAAATTTTGTACTTGCCCACTTGCCAATACACAGTCTTGATCAATTAACGTCAGGGGTAACCCTTGCTCAATTAAGCCACTGTCGCGGCGGCGTTCGTTAATTTCCGGCTCGCTACCGGCAAACACGGCATCAATATGATGCTGCTGCAGGTAATCATTTAACGCAGCCTGAGTATCACTAAACCACTCAAGATGCAGTACGTCCAAGGGTATGCCTAACGCAGCAAGTGACTGGGCTAATAAATTGACGTGCCGCTGAATAAAGTTAATTTGTATTGGCGCGACATCATGCTGCGCCCATTGCGACGGAGTCACAATATACACAGCCCTAACCTTACTTTGATGTTGCTTGGCAAATTGACAAGCCGAAACTAATGCTGGGTTATCGGCAACACGTAAGTCTTGCCTGAACCACATCAAGCTATTCATAGAAGTCATTAACACTCGACCTAATAGGCGTAACGAAGCTTTAACGCTTCAGGGTGCGGATTTAAATACACTTGCTCTTCAATATAGGGTGTCGGAAACTCACGCACATAATGATTGATCAAGGTAATAGGAACCAGTAAAGGTAATAGTCCTTGACGATATTTTAAAATCGATTCGCTTAATTCTTCTTTCTGGGCTGCCGTCAGTTTCTTCTTAAAATAGCCCTGAATATGCTGCAAAGTACTGGTGTGATTTTTACGGGTGGCAATAATTTTAAGCGCGGTCATAAAGCCCTCAAAGTATACCTGCGCCGACTGCTCAACATCTTGAATGTCAGCCAGAATAGGGCCTAGCTCGCGATACCATTGGGGACTATGTGCCATAAGTAAGTACTTATAACGCGAATGAAACTGCATTAACTTGTGCTTAGTTAACCCCGACTGGGTCATTTTACGCCAATCGTTATAGGCAAACACTCGAGTAAAGAAATTCTCTCTTAATGGCAAATCATGTAAACGGCCTTCTTCCTCTACTGGTAATAGTGGATAACGCTCCATTAATTTCTTGGCAAACACGCCGACACCAGTCTTGGTTCCATTATTGGTGCCAATTTTGTACTCGGTTACCCTTTCCATACCGCACGTTGGCGATTTAGCACATAAAATATAACCACCAAGGTAGTCTAACTCTTCTACTTTAGCTTGGGAGTATTCATTCAATTTATCGGTCACGTCTAACGAGCCATCGGCACTGCGGATATGGACAATATCGCCATCTCGCACTTGGCGAATACTTTTACGTGGTGCACCCATGCCAATAGCCATTTCAGGACACACTGTGGTGTATTCAAAAAACGGTTCAATTTCTTGTCTGCAGTAATAGGAGTTTTTGTGGCCGCCGTCAAAACGAACTTGGTTACCCAGCAAACAGCTGCTGATCCCAATCTGGATTTTTTCTGGCACAAATATATCGATATCTGGCATGTTATGCACTCCTGTGGCAAAAGTAATATTCCCAAGGTGGGATTAAAAAAGATAGCATAGTTAACGCATATGTAATTAGACCAAATATACGAATAAAACAAAATTAAGTTCATTGTTTATAGGGATATTTGTGGTTTTGTGCAACATAAGATTAGGGAGGTTAAAGTTTGTTCGCAGCAAACGGTTTTCAATCGCAGTATAAGATGTGCCACTTAGTCATGCTAAACAAAACCTGATAACAAACTCATTGTATCAAGATAACCAAGACCCTTTAGCCGCCCATTTGGATAGCATCCGAAGCCACCTTCTAGTGCGTTATTGGCTTATTATCGAACAACCATTTGCGGCAAAACATAATCAAACATAACACCAACATAACACCAACATAAGCTTACTTAAAAATAGCGATAAAAAAACAGAACCTAAGTTCTGCTTTTTATTCATATGCAACTTAAGGCGTTAACTCAACGCCACTGATTGAAATGTTAAATGAGTTTTACGCTCGATTACCCACGCGCTCTAGGCCCCAAACCAAACCAATCCCAATCAGCAGACACACTATAGCGACGATCATTTGTGATGACTCACCGGTAATGTGCTCAAACTGAAACGGAGATAAATTTTGCTCAACCAATGGCACTAACTCGCCTTTAGAGTTTTCACGCCAGCTAATCACTTGTTTCCATGGCCAGATTTTACCGAGCGTGCCTAACATCAACCCAGTTAAAAAGAGTAAAGTCGCATCGTGGAATTTACGCAACAATGCTGATAACACATGGCTAAAACTCAATAGTCCCGCAACAGCACCTAAAGCAAAACAGGCTAAATAAACAATATCAAACCCTTTTGCAGCAGCTAACACCGCAGGATACATCCCTAAGAGCAGTAAAATAAAACTGCCCGAAATACCTGGTAATATCATGGCGCAAATAGCAATGGCACCACAGAAAAAGAAGTTAAGGTAACTCACCTGCATTTCAATAGGGTGCAACACTGTGATTGCCCACGCAAATGCGACACCGACAATAAACATAACAACCCGAACAACAGTGAATTTATCCACTTGCTTGAGCATGTGAGCCACAGAAAACAAAATTAAGCCAAAAAAGAACGACCACACAGGAATAGGATGCGTCGCTAATAGCCAAGAAATTAATTTAGCTAAGGTAAAAATACTGGTTAAAATACCGCCAAATACACACAATAAAAAAGGACCGTTAATGTGTAAAAAAGCACCTTTAATCCCTTTTTGTTTAATCACCCCCACTAACGACAAATTAATTTTGCGAATACCATCCAACAGCGGGTCTAAAATACCGGTAATAAATGCAATTGTGCCGCCAGACACGCCAGGGACAACATCTGCCGCCCCCATAGCCATACCTTTAAAATAATTTAATATCAGTGAGTCAGTTTTCAAAATTCATCCTTAAAGTGTCTAATCAAGTAAATTATACCTGTGGCCAGTGTAATGAGCGATGGAAAATATTGATCATGACTTCACCGCAGGTTACAACAATGCTAACCTCATCCGACCAGACAACTTACTTACACAATAACCAGAGTCTTTCCAATGGCCCAAACTAAATCTAATAAAGTCATGTCGCTATATAAAAAAGTGACCGCGTACCCTTTTGGTAAGCATATATTCTCTAAAATGGTAGCGCGTATGGCGCCCTATTTTGGCACAGTACATCCTTACATAAGCGATTTACGTGTGAACCGTTGTGAATGCTTAATCAAAAAGCGTAAAAAAGTCCAAAATCATATTGGCACTGTGCATGTTATTGCTATTTGTAATGGTTTAGAAATGGCTATGGGCACTATGGCTGAAGCATCGATTCCGGCGCATTTGCGTTGGATACCAAAAGGAATGTCAGTCGATTACACCGCAAAAGCGGCGAGTGATATTCTATGTGTTGCAGAGGTAAAACCAGAGCAGTGGCAAGTGGGCGATATGTTAGTCGATGTTAAAGCCTATGATACCAATGGTGTGGTGGTCGTCCAAGGGCATATTAAACTGTGGATTTCACAGAAACCTCAAAAATAATTAACTAAAGGTTATCTATATCTATAGTTTTTATTGAGTTTTTTATTCAAATGATTGAAAGGCATAATGTTAATAACGCTGTGCGCAAGCCAATATAAATCATAATTGCTATGCTCTATGATGGCTGTAAAGCTCATAGTTAAGGTATTTCAGACGAGATTAGTCAGTTTGAATAACAGAACTTAGCCAAGCATCTTTTTGATTAATAAGCAATAATATTGACATCAGCTCAGAGAACGTTCGAGTCTGAGCTTTAAAAGGCGTCATATAACATGACGCCTTTTTCATTGGTTATACGCTAAGAGTGTGACTTGTCGAATTCCTTTTTAGCCTCATCTTTAGCCATACCATATTTCTCTTGCATCTTACCTTGGAATTTCTCAAGTTTTCCATCGATTTCCTGTAAATCATCGTCGGTTAATTTACCCCAACGTGCTTTTAGTGAACCAGATGCCTGCTTCCATTTACCTTTAATAATGTCGTTATTCATAATTAAATACTCCTCCAGGTGAGAAAAATTCTGGGTCGCCGCAGTAGACATATCCATCTTAAATAATTACATCTTGGACAAAACCCACAGCCGATGATGTGTATTGATGATGTGGTTCGGTATAAAATACACATCAGCGACAGCTATAATTTTGATATATCCGTAGTCCGTAGTCCGTAGTCCGGCTTTAGAGATTACAACCAAGCATACAAATACCCCGCCGCAGGGCATTTAAACAATGAACCAGTACTAGTTTTTCTGTAACTGTTGCAGAGTTTTCATTTCGTCGTGCATCGATTGTGCATCCGCTCGAATATTGGTCAGTATAAGTAATGCCTGGCCCTGTTGATTTTTATCGATTGCATCATCTAGCACTTCAAGCACCTTATCTTCAACTTCTTCAAGTTGCTTAATATAGGTGTAGTCTTCATCACTTGAGAACACTGCCACAAATTTGGTGTATATTTTGCGCGACTCTACCGCAAAAGAACTCCCATCTTCAATATCACCTTGCTCAGCAATGGCGAGTGGTTGTAATGCTTGAATCGCTGTGGCTTTTTTCGTGGCCATTTTGGTGAAAGTACTTTTGAGCGCTGGGTTACTGACCTTCTCAATTGCGTCTTGGTAAAACTCGACACCAGCTCTCATAACTTGGATGACATCTGTTACATTCTCTACACTTGTTTTTTGATTTAACATATTCACTCCTGTTTTGACTGTACTACTAACCATTGTTAGCTTACTTTCTTAGATGCAATAAACACCCCAACAATAAAATAAACTTATAAACTTGATTTTATTGAAAAATAAAATCAAGTTTATCTGCTTAATCTATAAAAGATGAATAATTTACAAGGAATATGAAGTTTTTACACACACGGTTGTGGTTTAATTTACTCCCCAATAGAGAACATAAACTTGTCTGATATCTACATGATTGACTCAAGTCATTTAACCAAGCATTGTGGAGTATTAATGTTTATACCGGAGTGAATAAAAGATTAAATAGCGAATTAAGTCGTCAATGTTTATGCGGTTTGTGGCAGCGCAAAAAGCTCACCTATTTAACTCACTTCAACTCGAGTTAAGTGGTGGGATATGTAAGGAAAAAGACAATATTAGTGGGTACACTTATTTACCGCTGGTTTCTTAAACACTAGCGTACAAGCAAAAACATATAATCCAGAAGTAGATGCATAAGGGTTCTACGTTGTTGCTAACTATGGTTATTTACGAGTAGACGGCGACGAAGAATGTGATGACGACAAAGATGCATATCAAGTATTTGCAGGTTATGGATTGAATCAATACATTGCAGTTGAAGATGGTGAAATTAACTTTGGTAACTAGGGCAACGATTTAGCCAATACAGATACTAATGGCTATTCCCTGAATTTAAAATTAGGTTTGCCAGTGTCAGACAACATCAGTCTTTGTGTCCATGGTGGTCAATTGTGCTACAAGACTGATTATTCAGTTCTTGGCGCTCGCGACAGCACTGATGATGAAGGTTTATTTGCTGGTGTTGGTGGTAGTTATCATATTAACGAAAGCTGGACCGCTGAGGTCGACTACACACTATATGACAGTGACTTAAACCTTGATAGTGCAACCGATGATTGTGCAACCGATGATATTGATGATGCTAATTTCTCAACCGATTTAAAATAGGCCTCGGTCGGGTTTGAATATAAATTTTAATCGTAGTGATTCGGGATAAATAGCCCCCATGTTTTTATCCAAAGGTAATTATCAATGGCTTCAACACTAAAATGTGTTGGAGCCTTTTTTAGATAACGATTCAGCCCGTAATATACTTTACAGCCAGTAAGCACATATCTAAATAATCTCTTATACCGTTTTATACAACCATAAAATGAAACAAAGGCGCAGGCCTAACTAAGTGTATTGTAGGTAAGTATTACAGCGCTAATGTAACTATTACACCGTATTATTAAACACGACTATATTAGCTGTGCCCTGTTAGGTAAGAAGAATTGATAGGATAATCGATTAATTTGCTTTAGGGCTAGCGCTGATGCTGCGCATCGGCAAGCTACCCCTATGGCTATGAAGAAAACTTACGTTAATAAAATATGAATTAAACAAACTAATTTAATGACTTACACTACTTTATTCCCGCTACTTAGTTGGCATAAGGGTTATTTCACGTATATCACATCGCGGATTAGCAGAAATAGCATACATAACAGCATCTGCTATATCGCTAGGGTCTAGTTTGTCAGGTTTAGCCTCATCGAAAAATGGCGTGTTAACCATGCCGGGGCATATCGTGGTACACCGTCCGTTCCATTCAGCCATTTCGGCTGCCAAATTCTGTCCAAACCCATAAGCAAACCATTTTGAAGCGCCATAAACAGAGCCTTTAAGCGTTATCTTGCCAGCAATTGAACTGGTAATAATAAAGTGCCCCTGCGTTTCTTTTAGCGAAGGTAAACTGGCTTTTGCAGTAAATAATAAAGCATTAATATTGACGTCGAGCATCGTTTTCCATTCATCTGGATCGCCATTTTCAATGCCAGCAGCATTAACGCCAGTACCTGCATTAGCAAAGACAACATCGATTCGACCAAATTTCTCTTTTGCCTTGGCAACGACATTGTTAATCTCATCCAGCTTGGATACATCTGCCGTTACCGCCAAGACCTTGTCTTCGCCCCAACGTTTAGCTATTTCATTAAGTTTATCAGTGCTTCTTGCCGTGATCACGGCTTTGTGTCCAGCTTCTAGTACCTTCTCTACGGTTGCGGCACCTATGCCACTAGAGGCACCGGTAATCAATATTATTTTTTCATTTGTCATGAGATTTATCCTTAATTCAAGCATTACTTAACTTGTTGGTTTTTTCTGTGAAATGGTATCGATAAAAACAACAGCAATGCGATATCGCTGCTAGGTATGGTTATAGCTATGCAATACAGATACCACTTTACTCAGTACAAAACTCAACGTTGGGGATATATAATGGTTTTTTCAAGCTTAAACGCATTATCTAGTTGCATTACAACAGGTGGTTGGTAATCTCTAACAGCGCCTCTTTAATGAATAAAGAGGGTTCATAAATAGCTAATAGCAAAAGGAATTCGGTTATTAACGTTACAACTGACATGGATGAGCAAACTGCTCCGAGTAAACCGATACGTCTGGCTAATCTTGACGCGATTAGAGGGCTTGGCGTATTAGGTATTTTCTTCCTTAATATCTATTTTATGGGCAATAGTTTTTTCGGTTATGCTCCCCATGAAATCCAACCTCTATCAGATATTGGCATACTCATTTTTAGCAATTTCTTTTTAGAAGGTCGTTTCTTTAGCCTATTTGCGATGATTTTCGGTGTAGGAATGTTAATCCAATACCAACGCCAGCAAATGGAAATGGATACTGCCACCACTACCCAGAACAATAAACACATAAAAAGCCGCCAATATTGGCTAATTGCCTTTGGCGTAATACACGCCATATTCATCTTTCCCGGCGATATACTATTATCATATGGTGTCGCAGGACTATTAGCTTTTCGCTACATCAGACTCAGTGCCGATGAGCTAATTAGCAAGGCTAAATGGTTTATCTTTTTATCACTAATCCCCATCGCGCTTATTTCACTGATGCCTGACGATCAAGTTTACTCACGCGAGTCAGCTTTTTTCACTGAGCAACTGTCGGCTTGGACCGGCAGCTATTCGCAACAACTGAAGCTGCATTTAAGCTTGTTTGCTTACATGTTAGCGGTGATCCCATTAACGTTAATGTGGTATATCGCAGGCTTAATGCTATTGGGCATGTCGTTATATAAACGTAATATATTTATTGATGGGCTGGACAATAAAACCCTGTGGCAATGTGTGTTTTGGGCCGTGGTATTGTCATCATTAGATTCACTGCTGAGTCTTAGCGGTAATCCAATGTGGGAAGCGATATCAGATCTATTATTATGGTTCAGCGCGCTTGCGACTGCTTTGATTTATATCCATATTATTGTAAAGCTATGCAAAAATACTCCCCATAGATTAACTCTGCTGCAGAACGTTGGTAAGTTGGCATTTAGTTTATACATTCTGCAATCAATTGTCGGTATATTGCTACTACGTTATATCGCACCAGAGTGGCTGTACTCGCTAGATAGAACAGGTTACTTATCAATTGCAATTATCTACAGCCTGTTACAGCTGGTGTTAGCCGATGTCTATTTACGTATATTTAATCAAGGTCCGCTAGAAAAGCTTTGGCGTATGCTAGTCTCACGTACCAGCTAATGAATAATCAATACTTATGAGAAAATCGCTAATAACAGACATTCTGTGCAATATTGCTCTATCTCATCAGATAGATGAACTTACTCTTACTGGGCTGACGCTAGCATGAATAAATTTGCTTGGTTAATGTTACTGCTTATCGGTGCTATTTGGGCTGCAGTCCAGCCTTGGCTTGCTGGAGTATATGGCATAATTAATCTGCTCACATTTACCTTGTACTACCGCGACAAATCGGCGGCTAAACGAGGGAAATGGCGCATAAAAGAAAGTACCTTACAATTTTTTGCCTTAATTGGCGGCTGGCCTGCAGCGCTACTTGGGCAATATCACTTACGCCATAAAACCCAAAAATCATCTTTTAAATGGGTGTTGTGGTGTTGTATCGTACTCAACTCAGCAGGGCTCAGCTTATTGTGTTACCAGCAGTGGCATCCGTTATTAGACGCATACCGTTAACCTCTTAGCTCAATGTTACCTTTAGCTACGTTGA
The DNA here is from genome assembly GCF_014163845.1 of Shewanella sp. SR43-4. Classification (NCBI taxonomy): domain Bacteria; kingdom Pseudomonadati; phylum Pseudomonadota; class Gammaproteobacteria; order Alteromonadales; family Shewanellaceae; genus Shewanella; species Shewanella sp. SR43-4. The sequence continues at coordinate 34,845 of NZ_JACJEB010000023.1, forward strand.
GAAGTATTAGCCCAGCAGTTTTTGCGCTAAACTAGTCGCACTATCTACCCAACAATTCGAGATCAATTATGCGTATGATTTTGGCCGTACTGGTCATTGCGGGCGTTATTTTTTATTTTTTTACTCAATCTAACAATTCTAAAGCCGCGAAAGAAAATATTGAGAAAGGTAAGGTTTTTTTAGCTGAAAATGCCAAACGCGAAGGCGTGATACAAACCTTATCGGGCTTACAATATGAAGTATTAGTCAAAAGCGAAAACACTGACCATCCGAGCGCAAAAAGTAAAGTCACCGTGCATTATCACGGTACACTCATTGACGGTACAGTATTCGACAGTTCTGTTGATCGCGGCGAAACGATCAGCTTTGGCTTAAACCAAGTCATAGCTGGTTGGACCGAAGGTGTACAACTAATGAGCATTGGCGATAAATTCCGTTTTTATATTCCTAGCCAATTGGCTTACGGCAATCGCTCCACCGGCAAAATTGAAGGTGGTTCAGTACTCATATTTGACGTTGAGTTATTTGAGATTAACTAATCAGCACTGGGTATCAGTTTAAACTGAAAATAAAAAAAGCCTCCTTGTTGGAGGCTTTTTGTTATGGGTTATTGACTCATTAGGCTTCACTCGATAACAATTTGATTATCATGCTAGATAAAACGGATCATCGATAGATTTCGCCGGCGGTGTAAACCATTTAGGCCCTTGCGCTGTCATATAGAAATGGTCTTCATGACGAATTCCAAACTCGCCTGGTATGCATAACATTGGCTCGTTACTAAAGCACATACCAACCGCCAGCGGGGTAATATCATTACCCACCAAATATGGCCATTCATGAATGTCTAAACCAATACCGTGGCCTGTACGATGAGGTAAGCCCGGAACTGCGTAACAGGGACCAAAACCAGCAGCTTCAAGTACTTTGCGCGCAGCAGCATCTACCTCGCCACACGGTGTACCAATTTGCGCCGCCTCAAATGCGGCAATTTGCGCATCTTGTTCAAGTTGCCATAACTGACGTTGACGAGCGTTGGGTTCACCAAATACATAAGTACGAGTGATATCTGAGTTATATCCCTGTAACTGACACCCTGTATCAATCAGGACAGTATCATTTAGCGCTAATGCTTTAGGCGATTTGACCCCATGCGGATAAGCAGTATCTTGGCCAAATAGTACGATGCAAAAATACGATCCTTTGGGCGCACCAACGGCAACATGAGCTTGGTGAATAAAGTTTTCAACCTCTATGGTAGTAATGCCCTCGTATAATATGCTGGCCGCCGCTTTATGTACTTCAAGGGTCATGTCTTTAGCACGTTGCATTAAGGCAATTTCAGCAACCGACTTCATCATCCGACATCCAGCTGTGACCGTTGTGGCGCTGACAAATCGATGCTGTGGAGCGGCTTGGGCTATACCATCACTGATGAAAAAAGCGGTTGACTCATCAATACCAATTTTGGCTTGGCTCACGCCAATATGATCTAACACGTCGGCAAATAGCTGAAATGGACTTTCATCCTCATGCCACGTATTCACTTGGCCCTTAATGGTCATATATCCCTGTAACGTATCGAGCTCAAAAGCTGGCGCAATATACTGCACCTCACCCACAGCAGGGATAATAGCACCAACCATACGCTCACTCGCAAACCAACGAGTACCAGTAAAATAGTACAAGTTAGTGCCAGCATTAACATAAATCGCATCTAAACCGTGTTGTGCCATCAATCGTTGTGCATGTTGAATTCGTCGATTAAATTCATCATCACTTATCAACCCTATGCCATGAGTCATATTCGTGAGTGTGGCTAATGCTTGTTGCGGGCTAACGCCGCCGACACCGATTGTCATAGGTTTTCCTCTAGTTATTTTTATTGTTATTTATCTAGCAATAGAATGATTGAATCAAATCGTCTTATCTTGTCCAAATAGACAAGATAGTTACTACCGATAAGAATACCGTCTGCATCGCTTTGTTACCATTGTATACAATATAAGTTTACAATTTTTGTCTGTTTGATAAACATTATGTCAGCGACTTCACTTGCCAGTTTGCCGTCACACTTGCGATAATCCCCCTTCATTCTACAGAGCTGAGTTCATCAGTCGCCTCCAATGGAGAAACCATGTCCAATATTATTGCTACGCGCCTTAGCGCCATTCGCCAGCAGCTTGAAGTAAACCAAATAGATGCATTCATCATTCCCCGCGCTGACGAATATTTAGGTGAATACGTACCTGCCCGTAATGAACGTTTACATTGGGCCACTGGCTTTACCGGTTCTGCTGGCATGGCTATTGTGCTAAAAGACCGCGCGGCAATATTTACTGACGGCCGTTACACAGTGCAAGTGCGTCAACAAGTAGACGGTAACTTGTTTGAATATTTAAGTCTGTATGACGATCCACAAATTGACTGGTTAATTGACACGTTACCTGCTGGCGCGAGTGTCGGCATCGATAGCCGTTTACACACCCTAGCTTGGTATCAACAAACTAAAGCACAATTTGATAAAGCCGACATCAATCTCGTCGACGTAGATAACAACCCAATCGACATAAGTTGGTTAGATCGCCCTGCACCGTCAGCATCGACCATGACGCTATTCAGTCACCAAGGAGCAGGACGTAATAGCGTTGAGAAACGTCAACAAATTGGTGTGTTGGTTAAAAAACAAGGTGCCGACGTCGCTCTAATTGCAGCATTAGACTCATGCTGTTGGTTACTCAATATCCGTGGTAATGATGTACCACGCTTCCCCGTCATTCTTGGTTGTGGATTATTATCAACCAATGGCGACATGACCTTTTTTACCGATTTAGCCAAAGTGCCGCAAAATATTGCCGCGCATGTTGGTACTGGCGTGAGCTTTAAAGATGAAGCAGAGCTGGCTTCTGTGTTGGCACAAATGAAGGGGGTTAAGTTATTAGCTGACCCACATTCTGCTAACGCATACTCACAACTACTCGCACAAAAAGCTGGCGCAAAGCTGATTGAAGGTAGTGACCCTGTTGCATTACCTAAAGCTCAAAAAAATAGCGCCGAATTAGCCGGTATGCGTGCATGTCATATCCGTGATGGCGCAGCAGTGAGCCGCTTTTTAGCCTGGTTAGACAACCAAGTTGAGCAAAACATCATGCATGATGAAGCCCAACTGGCTGACAAATTAGAAAGCTTTAGATTACAAGACCCGCTGTATCGCGAACCAAGCTTTGACACCATTTCAGCTACCGGCGCCAATGCCGCTATGTGCCATTACAACCACAATAATGGCACGCCAAGCACCATGACCATGGACAGCATTTATTTGGTCGATTCTGGCGCGCAATATTTAGATGGCACCACAGACGTCACTCGTACCATCGCCATTGGCAAGGTGACCGATGAGCAGAAGAAAATGGTCACGCTGGTATTAAAAGGCCATATTGCCCTTGATACTGCCCGTTTCCCTAAAGGCACTTCAGGTCAACAACTCGATGCGTTTGCTCGTCAGTATTTATGGCAGCATGGTTTTGATTATGACCATGGTACTGGCCATGGTGTCGGTCACTTTTTAAGTGTTCACGAAGGCCCGCAGCGTATTGGCAAAAACGTCAATGGCGTGGCATTACTGCCGGGCATGGTATTGTCCAATGAGCCTGGTTATTATCGCGCCGACGGTTTTGGTATTCGTATCGAAAACCTAGTCACAGTGCAGCATTGCCAAGCCCTAACGGGTGCAGAGCGTGAAATGTATGAGTTTGATGTGTTAACTCATATTCCAATGGATGCACGCTTAATTGATAAGTCATTGTTAACTGATTTTGAAGTCAATTGGTTTAATCAATATCAGCAAAAAGTGCATCAAACCTTAGCGCCATTAATGCAAGGTGATGAGTTAACTTGGCTCAATAAAGTAACTGCTGCGATTTAAGCGTTAACCAATACAACATAACGCGCGAGCACTGAATATAGGGCTTTAGACGAATAACTCGTCTAAAGCCCTTTTAGTGAAATACCATTAAGTTCAAACTAGGTCATAGCACGCTAAGGCACGACATCAGCGGCAATATTTCCCCCATCATCACAAGCATATTTATCGTCAGATTTACCATGAGTTAACCTGTATACATGTCCATTAACCCGTTTGGATCGTAAAACGTCACTGTCATCTCTACACCGATAATGCGCAATAACAGCATAATGTTGCCAACGTCGACCTTGAACTCACGTCGGTTAATTTGCATTTTTTTGGCAAACGCCACTATTACTAAATAATGGTATTAAATTGCCATACCAAGGGCGGCGATCCGTTATTAGTGATAAATGCTCAAAGAGTTATAACTGCAGCGAGTTAATTTTATTGTGAGGTATACAAAGCAATCTGTTTTTAGTGCGTTTTTGCCTATATAACAAAAAATGTTAGCCGCTTCCTATTTCCGCATTGTCGATTGTTGTAAACTCCGCGCCAACAAAGGCTATGTTGGTAAGAGTAAATTTTACCAGACATGTGTTTAACAAAGTTGTTTAGCACAATACTCGCAGGTCACTAACGCTATATGCGCCAAGTGGATCTCTCACCTAAGTGTTTCTTGTTTAGGGCTCTACCTGCCATAGCCGTGTCGCCAATGAATGACCATTGGTTAACTCATAATTTAAGAGATCAAAAGGTATAATCACTATGAAGTCTGAACAGACTCTCTCTAGCTCGACCGCCGCTTCTGATTCATTTTTGGATCGTTATTTCAATATATCTGCCCGAGGTAGTACCTTAAAACGTGAAGTCATTGCTGGCTTAACGACGTTTTTAGCGATGGTTTATTCGGTGATTGTGGTGCCAAACATGCTCGGCGCGGCAGGGTTTGATCCTGCTGCGGTATTTATCGCGACTTGTTTAATTGCCGCGTTTGGTTCATTACTCATGGGACTATGGGCTAATTTACCTATGGCCATAGGGTGTGCAATATCACTCACCGCATTTACTGCATTTAGCATGGTGCTGGGACAGGGAATATCGATTCCAGTGACTCTTGGCGCTATTTTCCTGATGGGTATCGTATTTACACTTGTGAGTGTCACAGGGATCCGTCAATGGGTGCTCACTAACCTGCCAACCGGTATCGCTCACGGTACGGGAATTGGTATTGGTCTGTTTTTACTCCTTATCGCAACCAATAGCGTTAAATTGATTGTATCAAACGATGCCGGTTTACCCGTAAAGCTTGGTGATATTAATAGTTTACCGGTTATCGCAACGATTATTGGTCTTGCTATGACCATAGGGCTTGAGCGCCGGGGCACACCAGGTGGCATATTGTTGGTAATAGTTGGACTATCGATTTTTGGGTTAATATTTGATCCAAGCGTGACTTATCAAGGGCTATTTGCTTTGCCGGACTTAATGTCTGATACATCGCTGATTGGTCAACTCGATATTATGGGCGCATTGAATCCAGTAGTACTGCCGATTGTATTGGCATTGGTGATGACCGCCATTTTCGATGCCACAGGCACGATTCGAGCTGTTGCCGGACAAGCGGAACTTCTCGATGATAACGACAATATTGTCGGCGGTGGTAAAGCACTGACATCAGACTCAGTCAGCAGTATTTTTGCTGGCGTGGTCGGCGGCGCTCCTGCAGCGGTTTATATTGAATCCGCAGCTGGAACGGCAGCAGGTGGAAAAACCGGCCTGACTGCAACCATCGTTGGCTTGTTATTTTTGATGATGATGTTCTTAGCGCCGTTAAGCTTTTTGGTACCTGCTTATGCGACAGCTCCTGCGCTTATGTATGTTGGCTTACTGATGTTAAGCAACGTCACCAAGCTTGATTTTGACGATAAAGTCGATGCAATGGCAGGCCTAACCTGCGCGGTATTTATCATTTTAAGCTGTAATATCGTTACTGGGATTATGCTTGGCTTTGTTACCTTGGTTATTGGCCGCATATGTAGCGGCGAGTGGCGTAAACTGCGACTTGGGGTCATCTTAATCACCCTAGGTTTAGTCGCTTTCTACATGGGTGGCTGGGCGATTTAACCCAATTGTAAACTCAATTATAAATTCAATATTAAGGCCAGCCATAGAGGCTGGCCTTTTTGTTTTCAACAACCATATAAGCTAACTTGGTTT
>NZ_JACJEB010000024.1:0-36901 GCF_014163845.1 Shewanella sp. SR43-4
AAGCAATCTGATTCCGCAAACTGTCACGCTTTATGCAGCGCAGTTGTTGTTTGCGCGCGTTACCCATAAAGATTTTGATCCGAAACTCACGGATTAGAGTTAAAAATCTAACTCGGAAATGTCCAAAAATGATTTAGATTCCTTGATTGAAAACGCCCAAATTCAACTCTGAACTTGAGGTCGTTGAAGAAAATGTCGTGAGCTAGCCATGGATGGCGAGCTAGCTTTGGAGGGGAAGGGACGCCCCATCTGAAGCGTTAGCATTTTCGAATAAGGCCGAGGCCGATTCCAAATAGAGTTAAAAGCTGGATACATTTCCGTCGCAATTTTTTCGCTGCTGTTGTTTGGTTAGAAAGCGAAAATGTTGCCGGAACGGCAGGGGTGATCCAAGAGGGGATTGCTGTTGATCCCCTTTTGGCCCGTGCAGGGTGGAACCTTGCGATCTTACTTCAAACGAAGTTTGAAAAGTCTGGTGTGGGCGAAGCGCCACGACGTTAGTGGCCGCAGGCCATAAAAAGAACAAAGGTTGACCCTTTTGCCAACCCACAGCAAATCCATCAACCTAAAGCAAATCCTTCATTCTGTGATACAACATTCCAGCAGCTAACAGTGGCGAGCGTAACATTGGGCCGCCAGGGAAAGTCATGTGTTTAATGTCATTAAACACATCAATGCGTTGTGATTGTTGGCTAATTGCTTCAGCTATTAATCTAGCAGCCATATGGGTTGCGTTTACACCATGACCTGCATAGGCTTGGGCGAAGTAGATGTTGGCTGCGTCGGGTAAGCGGCCGATTTGCGGCATGCGGTTGGCGCCAATGCCCATCATGCCACCCCATTCATAATCAATTTTGATGCCTTTTAATTGCGGGAACACTTTTTCAAGATTAGGTCTTAATTCAGCTTCAATATCTTTTGGGTCTTTACCAGAATAAGTGCATAAACCGCCAAACAATAAACGGCGGTCTGCTGATAAGTGGAAGTAATCTAATGCCACGCGCATATCGGCAAATGCCATATTTTGCGGGATGATACTGGCACATTGTTGTTCAGTTAACGGCTCAGTGGCTAATAAGTAGGTGCCTGTAGGGAGTACTTTTCCGCCAAGGAAAGGGCTTAATTTATTGCCGATATAACCATTGCCAGCCAATACGAGATAGTTACAAGTCACTTCGCCTTCAGCGGTAATCACTTTGGGTTTATTGCCTTTAATGATTTTTTCTGCGGCGCTGTATTCAAATAATTGTGCGCCAAGCTCGCGAGCTACTTTTGCTTCACCCAAGGCAAGATTAAGTGGGTGCAAATGTCCGCTGCCCATATCAACTAATGCGCCTTGGTAAAAGTCTGAACCGATAACTTCACCTATTTGCGAACGATCCAGCAGTTTGATTGATTTTTGATAACCTTGGTCTTTTAGATCTTGGTATTCTGCAGCTAAATCATCCATATGTCGTGATTTTACGGCTAAATCGCAATAGCCCATATGCAAGTCGCAATCGATTTTATGATCGGTAATTCGCTGCGTGACGATATCAACCGCTTCAAAACCCATTTGCTGAATGGCTTTTACGCCTTCATCACCAATTTCATTGCGGAATTGAGTCGCGTCATGGCCTATGCCACGGATCAGTTCACCACCATTACGCCCAGATGCGCCCCAACCAATGCGTTTAGCTTCGAGTAATACCACACTGTAACCACGTTGTCTGAGTTCAATAGCGGTATTAATCCCGCTGAATCCCCCCCCCACAATACACACATCTGCCGTTAGATTTTCGGTCAGTTTTGGGTGCTGATAAAGCTCTTTTGCTGTCGCGACATAAAAGGAATCTGGGTACTGTTGGCTATGAATCGGGGAATTACGTGGCATATACTCTCCAAGCTATTGATTGTATTATAATAATAGATTTTAAATAAATAGTTAGATGCAAGGTGACACATCTAGAGTGTGCATTTTATTTAACACTTATTTAGTGTAAAATACAATTGCTTTGATTTAAGTAAGTTATCATGCTTAATTAGTACAGATTTTTGGTAAAGTGTTAATAATCTGCAACACTTAGTCGCAGGCTATCAGTCAAGATTTAATAGGGGAATAAATTTGGATATTGGTACAAGCCTAAAAGCTGTTCGCAAATTGAAAGGGTTATCTCAACGCGAGTTGGCCAAGCGTGCAGGGGTGACCAACAGTACAATTTCAATGATTGAGAAAAACAGTGTCAGTCCTTCGGTGAGTTCACTGAAAAAGGTCTTATCTGGGATCCCGATGTCATTAGTCGATTTCTTCTCAATTGATGACGGTTCTGTTGGAGACCTGAAAGTGGTTTATCGCAGTAATGAGTTGCTCGATATTGGTACTGGTGAATTAGTCTATAAGCTAATTGGCCGAGATTACCCCAACCGAGCAATGTCAGTGATGAGTGAAACATACCCAGTGAACGCTGATACCGGCGCTGAAATGCTGCAGCACAAGGGTGAAGAAGGCGGTATCATTGTCTCTGGTAAACTTGAGCTTACTGTGGGTGAAGAAGTTTTTACTCTTGAAGAAGGTGACAGTTATTATTTTAACAGTGAACAACCACACCGTTTTCGTAACCCATTTGAGCAAGCTTGTAAGGTTGTAAGTGCAACGACCCCCGCTGATTTTTGATGGTTTATCATTCATTTCTTTCTGCTTATATCGACTGTTTTTGTTCAAGGGAATAGCGCAAGATCATCCATTAATCTAGCTATTCCCACCTATCAAAAGTAAATAATGAGTCTACTTTTTGCTGTTACATACTCTCCTCCTAGCATGTGATTATTGTTTTGTGTAAAGAATATTAAGCAACAAATTCCCTTTTATTGTGCATTCATCTCCCCATTTTGGCGCATTTTATCGTGATAACTCATCAATGTTGATGAGATGATTTTTTTATACATCTTGGTTGATTTAAAGTTAACGCAATGTATTTAAAGTGTTTTAATTTATTTTTATTAAAAGTTATTTTTATCCTCCGTTATCCTCTTGCCTAGCTAAAAAAATCCGTGTAGTGTGTGAAAAAATGAACACGTAAAACAATAAGTTCATCACATTCTTTGCTAAAGGTGAGATATGTCTCAGTCAGGTATTCCCCTCATAGGGGTAGTAGCGTGCAATCAGCAAATAGGTCTTCATCCATTTAACATAGTGGGCGAAAAATATTTGTTGAGTGTGGTCAATGGCGCAAAAGGTTTTCCCTTAGTTATCCCATCGCTTGGTGTCGATGCGCCTATTGACGCTATTCTTGCTCGTCTTGACGGCATTCTTTTCACTGGCTCACCATCAAATATTGAACCTCACCACTACCAAGGGCTCCCTAGTGATGAGGGCACTCATCATGATCCTAAGCGTGACGCAATAACCTTACCCATGATAAAAGCTGCGATTGATGCCGGTATTCCGGTATTGGGTATTTGTCGTGGTTTTCAAGAAATGAATGTAGTGTATGGTGGCAGTTTGCATCAAAAGCTACATGAAGTTGGCACGTATATTGAACATCGTGAAGATAAGAAAGCCCCTTTAGATGAACAATATGGTATTTCGCATCAAGTAAATCTTGTCGCTGGCGGGCTTCTTCACGATGCATGGGGCTGTAACACCGCAGAGGTTAACTCTGTTCATACTCAAGGCGTTGATCGTCTTGGTGAGGGGTTACAGCCAGAAGCATTCGCTCCAGACGGATTAGTCGAAGCATTTTCTGTTAAAAATGCTAAAAATTTTGCATTAGGTGTTCAATGGCATCCTGAATGGAAAGTAACTGAAAATGCATTCTATACTGCTATTTTCGAAGCATTCGGACAAGCCTGTAGACATTATGCGGCAACACAAGTGAGATAAAAATGGATAAGTTAATCGCTTTTTTGAAAGACAAAAAAATTACCGAAGTTGAATGTGTTATCAGTGACATGACTGGGATTGCACGTGGCAAGATAGCCCCAGTAGATAAGTTTGTATCAGAAAAAGGCATGCGTTTACCTGAGAGTGTGTTGTTACAAACAGTGACTGGTGATTTCATCGATGATGAGATTTACTATCAACTTCTTGATGATGCCGATATCGATTTTGTTTGTGTGCCAGACGAAAACGCTGTTTTCATGCTGCCATGGACTGTTGAAGCTACCGCTCAGGTTATTCACGATTGTTATGATCGTATGGGCAACCCGATTGAACTGTCACCGCGTAATGTATTGAAGAAAGTACTAAAGCTTTATGAAGATAAAGGCTGGGAACCGGTTATTGCGCCAGAAATGGAATTTTACCTCACCAAACGTTCTGATGACCATGATTTACCGCTTAAGCCACCTATCGGTCGCTCAGGTCGCCCAGAAGCTGGACGTCAGTCTTTCTCTATCGACGCTGCTAACGAATATGATCCTTTGTTCGAAGACATGTATGACTGGTGTGAAGTTCAAGGCCTTGATATTGATACCTTGATCCATGAAGACGGTCCGGCACAAATGGAGATTAACTTCAGCCATGGCAATGCATTGTCATTAGCCGATCAGGTGTTCATTTTTAAGCGTACATTGAAAGAAGCTGCGTTAAAGCATGATGTGTGTGCCACATTTATGGCCAAGCCAGTTACCGATGAACCTGGTAGCGCAATGCACATTCACCAAAGCGTGCTTGATATTAAAACCGGTAAAAATATTTTCACTAAAGAAGATGGTACTCAAAGCAAATTATTCCTTAGCTACATTGCGGGCTTACAACAGTACATTCCAGAATTGTTACCGTTAATGGCGCCAAGTGCTAACTCGTTCCGCCGTTTCTTGCCTGGTACATCTGCACCCGTAAACCTTGAATGGGGCGTTGAAAACCGTACTTGTGGCTTACGTATTCCAGAATCATCACCACAAAATCGTCGTATTGAAAACCGTATTCCAGGTGCCGATGCTAACTGTTATCTGGCGATTGCTGCCAGCTTATTATGTGGTTATATCGGTATGGTTGATGATTTAAAACCTTCTACGCCTGTGACCGGCAAGTCAAATGAAAGCCGTACTAATAATGACAACTGCTTACCTTTGACCTTAGAAGAAGCGTTAGTTGCGATGCAAACCAGTGATGCTTGTATTGAGTATCTAGGCCAATCATTTACCACAGGTTTTGTGGCGGTTAAGCAAGCAGAGCTTGAAAACTTTAGACGCGTTGTAAGTTCATGGGAACGTGAGTTCTTATTATTAACCGTGTAATGATAGTTGAGAACGTTAACTTAGATTACTAATGTTTGTGGATAACAACAGGTAGCAAATGGACATTAATTTGTTACCTGTTTGTAAGGATACCAGTATGCCAAACCCATTACCGACAGATGCGATGAGCCAGCAACATGAGCTTGAGCGTCTGCAAACTGCAGATAAACAACATTTTATTCATCCATTCACCGACTCAAAGGGGTTAGCCGAAAAAGGGACTCGGGTGATTGAACGTGCAGATGGCGTCTATTTGTGGGATGTAATGGGACATAAACTGCTCGATGCGATGGCAGGCTTATGGTGTGTCAATGTGGGTTATGGTCGCCAGTCAATCGTTGACGCCGCCAGCCAGCAGATGCAGAAGTTACCTTTTTATAATAGTTTTTTTCAATGCTCTCATCCTCCAGCAATTGAGTTAGCTCAAAAAATTGCTTCTCTGGCTCCAGCGCACATGAATAATGTGTTTTTTACCGGGTCAGGCTCTGAGTCAAATGACACTAATTTGCGCATGGTGCGACGTTATTGGGATTTAAAAGGTAAGCCAAACAAGAAAACCATTATCAGTCGGGTGAATGCTTACCATGGTTCAACGGTTGCCGGGGCTAGTTTAGGTGGTATGTCTGGCATGCATGAACAAGGTGATTTACCTATTCCTGGTGTGGTGCATATTGCGCAACCTTATTGGTATGCAGAGGGCAAAGACTTGTCTGCTGAAGCATTTGGGTTACAAACAGCACAGGCATTAGAAGCCAAAATCATTGAGCTAGGCGAAGACAATGTTGCCGCGTTTATTGCTGAACCTTTTCAGGGCGCGGGTGGGGTGATTATTCCACCTTCAACATATTGGCCTGAAATAAAACGCATTTTAGCCAAATACGATATTTTATTTATTCTTGATGAAGTGATCAGCGGCTTTGGCCGCACCGGAAAGTGGTTTGCAGCAGAGTATTTTGATTTGCAGCCAGATCTCATCACTATCGCCAAAGGCATGACTTCGGGTTATGTGCCAATGGGCGGGGTGATTGTGTCAGACAAAGTGGCAGACGTTATTAAGCAAGAATGTGGCGAATTTACCCATGGTTTTACTTATTCCGGTCATCCGGTTGCCGCTGCCGCTGCATTAGAGAATATTCGTATTATTGAGCAAGAAAAATTAGTTGAACGTGTGGCAAATGATAGTTCGCCGTATTTACAGTCGCGCTTACAACAACTGGCCGAACATCCATTAGTGGGTGAGGTTCGCGGCATTGGTTTGGTTGCCGCCATAGAGTTAGTGAAAGATAAAGCATTACGGCAGCGATTTGACGCCAAGGTCGGCGTTGGAACATATTGCCGCGATGCGTGTATCACTCATGGTTTGGTTATGCGTTCGGTCGGCGACACTATGATTATTTCGCCACCATTAACCATTAGCCACGCAGAAATTGACGAGCTAGTGAGTAAAGCAACCCAAGCATTAAATGACACTTATCAACACCTAAATATGCTCAACTAATACATAATTACTGAATGATTATTGCGATATAGTGATTTTTTAACCAATTGCATTTAGCAGATCTAGTAATCGAAAATGTTTTTGATAGTATTCACAGTGAAAGGCGAAAGTGATGTTGCGTTAACCATACCGATGCATAGTTAAGTTGTAGCATTGGATAATTTCTTTCAATAGAAAGAAGATTTTACACGCTGTTAAGATCTAGCGAAAAAAACGAATGTCAGTACCATTCTGACCATTATCCAAAAGGGAGAAAGTATGAAGCTATTAAACAAACTATCCACAGTGGCCTTAATTACAGCAGGTGTGTTTGCTAGCACCGCTATTCAGGCTCAGGAAGTGGTTAAAATGTACAACTGGTCGGATTATATTGCCGAAGATACTTTAGCCAATTTTGAGAAAGAAACCGGTATTCATGTCATTTATGACGTGTTCGACAGCAATGAAGTACTTGAAGCAAAATTACTTTCTGGCCACAGCGGTTATGACATTGTTGTTCCGTCTAATCACTTTTTAGCAAAGCAAATTAAAGCTGGCGCTTTTCAAAAACTTGATCGCGCTAAGTTGACTAATTATGCCAACTTAAAGCCTGATTTAATGAAACAGCTTCAAAAAGCCGATCCCGATAACCAGTATGCAATCCCTTATTTATGGGGCACTAATGGTATCGGATACAATATCGATAAAGTCAAAGCGGTATTAGGTGAAGATGCGCCATTTGATTCTCTAGAGTTAATTTTTAATCCTAAGTACGCAGAAAAAATCGCATCATGTGGTTTTTCGATGTTAGATTCTGCTGACGATATGTTACCTCAAGCGCTGATTTATTTAGGCTTAGATCCTAACAGTAAAAATCCTGATGATTATGAAAAAGCCGCCGAAGTATTGGAAAAAGTACGTCCTTACGTCACGTATTTTCATTCCTCACGCTACATCTCTGATTTAGCGAATGGCGATATTTGTGTCGCGTTTGGTTTCTCTGGTGATGTATTCCAAGCAGCTGCACGTGCAGATGAAGCCGGTAACGGTAATAAGATTGGCTATTCTATTCCAAAAGAAGGCGCCAACTTATGGTTTGATATGTTAGCTATCCCACAAGATGCCACTAACATTGATAACGCCCATAAGCTGATAAACTATTTACTTCGCCCTGAAGTGATTGCACCTATCAGTAACTATGTTGCTTACGCAAATCCTAACGCACCAGCACAAGCATTAGTTGACGAAGCTATCCGTAATGACCCAGCCATTTACCCACCTCAATCGGTAATTGATAAGTTATATATTGGTGATATTCGTCCATTAAAAATTCAACGTGTAGTCACACGTGCTTGGACTAAAGTGAAGTCAGGTCAATAACCTTTCTCGCTCATAACAGGGCGAGTTCCTCGCCCTGTTTTTAAACATATTTATGTATTTATTGGTTAATTTAGCCATCTAACAGATTGTTACGTGTGCCCTGAAACAGACTTTTCTGTTGTGGTATGCACACTCCAAAAAGGCGGAGCAGTATTATGGTAAACACCTCGGGCGTCACCAATAAACCAATCACAAAGACGCAAGATAAAGTACTGCTTAAAATTGAGCGTGTGAGTAAAATTTTCGACGACGTCCGTGCAGTAGACGATGTGTCGTTAACCATTAATCGTGGCGAAATATTTGCGCTGCTGGGTGGTTCAGGTTCTGGTAAGTCAACTTTATTACGTATGTTAGCGGGCTTTGAAAAGCCAAGTGAAGGGCGTATTTTCCTTGATGGTGTCGACATAACTGATATGCCGCCATACGAGCGTCCTATTAATATGATGTTCCAATCATATGCATTATTTCCGCATATGACGGTTGAGCAAAATATCGCTTTTGGATTAAAGCAAGACAAAATGCCCAAGGCTGATATTGCCGTGCGGGTTAAAGAAATGCTTAAACTGGTGCACATGGAAAAGTACGGTAAACGTAAACCGCATCAGTTATCAGGTGGCCAGCGTCAGCGTGTGGCACTCGCTCGTTCGTTAGCGAAACGACCTAAATTATTATTACTTGATGAGCCAATGGGCGCATTAGATAAAAAGCTGCGGACGCAAATGCAGTTAGAAGTGGTCGATATTTTAGAAGCGGTAGGCGTGACTTGTGTGATGGTTACCCATGACCAGGAAGAAGCCATGACCATGGCTGGACGCATTTCTATTATGCATGAAGGGTGGATTGCACAAACTGGCAGCCCAATGGATATTTATGAGTCGCCGGCCAGTCGAATGGTGGCAGAGTTTATTGGTACAGTTAATTTATTTGATGGTGAGATCATCGAAGATGAAGTTGACCATGCAATCATTAAGTCTCCAACCTTATCGCAGCTGTTTTATATTGGTCACGGTATTTCAACCAGCCTTGAAAATAAACATGTATTTTTAGCTTTGCGCCCAGAAAAAACCATTATTAGCCGTCAAAAGCCCGAAAGTGATTACAACTGGGCTCATGGTGTAGTGCATGATATTGCTTATCTTGGTGGTTTATCAGTGTATTACATCAAGTTAAAAAACAATCAAATTGTCCAATGCTCAATGATTAATCGTGAACGCCGCGCCGATCATCCTACATGGGAAGAAGAGGTTTACATCAGTTGGGAAGACACCAGCGGGGTTGTATTAAACTCATGAAGAATCCATTGAAAATATTCAAAGGCCGACATCTCACCATGGGGATTCCATACCTATGGTTGTTATTGTTTTTTGCCTTACCGTTCGCCATTGTGCTAAAGATCAGTTTTTCTACTGCTGCGATTGCGATTCCACCTTACGAGGCAACATTTAATTATGTAGATGAGGCACTAAATATATTCGTTAACTTGGGTAACTATTTATTGTTATTGCAAGATTCGATGTATTACATGGCTTATCTGACCTCATTAAAAATGGCTTTCTTTGCCACGATAGGGTGTTTGGTACTCGGTTTTCCAATGGCTTATGCCATTGCCCGTGCTCCAGTAAAAATGCAGGCGGTATTACTGCTGTTGGTGATGTTGCCATCGTGGACTTCATTTTTGATCCGTATTTATGCCTGGATGGGTATTTTAAGCAATAACGGTCTAATTAATAATGCCTTGATGTGGTTAGGGGTTATTTCAGAACCGATACAAATGCTCAATACTAACTTTGCTGTGTACATAGGTATTATTTATGCCTACCTGCCGTTTATGATTTTGCCGCTGTACGCCACTTTGGTTAAATTGGATTTAAGCTTAATTGAAGCGGCCTCAGATTTAGGCTCTAGCAGTCTTAATACCTTCTGGAAAATCACTCTACCATTATCAAAGGGCGGTGTTATCGCTGGCTCTATGTTGGTATTTATCCCTGCGGTAGGTGAGTTTGTTATTCCTGAATTACTGGGCGGCCCAGACACATTAATGATTGGTAAGGTGTTGTGGCAAGAGTTCTTTAATAACCGCGACTGGCCTGTAGCGTCATCATTAGCCATTGTGATGTTAGCGTTACTGATTATCCCGATTACCTTGTTCCATCGATATCAGTCACGCAACATGGAGAACGATCTATGAAGAACTTAAGTTTCTCTAAAGTGATGTTGTGGTTTGGATTGATATTTTTATATGCGCCAATGCTTATTTTGGTGATCTATTCATTTAACGAATCAAAATTGGTTACCGTATGGGGAGGTTTTTCACCTAAATGGTATGGCGAACTATTTCAAGATGAGCAAATACTAAATGCCGTTTGGACCAGTTTACGCATCGCCTTTTACAGTTCTACTATGGCGGTGATAATTGGTACGATGGCGGCATTTGTTATGACCCGTTTTAGACGCTCATGGGCTAAGTTAACCCTGTCTAATATGATTACTGCTCCTTTGGTTATGCCAGAAGTCATCACCGGTTTGTCGTTATTATTATTATTTGTACAGATATCAGAAACCTTTGGCTGGCCCACTGAGCGTGGCATGTTTACCGTGTGGATTGCTCACTCTACTTTCTGTGCGGCTTATGTTGCTGTGGTGGTGTCGTCAAGACTGCGTGAACTGGACTTATCAATTGAAGAAGCCGCGATGGATTTAGGTGCAACGCGATTAAAAACCTTCTTTTTGATTACCATACCCATGATAGCCCCCTCTCTTATTGCTGGTTGGTTATTATCATTCAGTTTGTCATTAGATGATTTAGTGATTGCCAGCTTTACCTCTGGTCCGGGTTCTACAACCTTGCCAATGGTCGTGTTTTCGTCTGTGCGTTTAGGGGTATCACCTAAGATTAACGCGCTAGCGACAATTATTATTTTAGCAGTGTCCTTGGTTGCTTTCCTGTCTTGGTATTTAGCCCGCCGAGCAGAGAAAAAAGCCAAAGCTGCGATGGAATAACATCATTCAATAGACCAAGATTAAAAGCCATACTGACATCAGTATGGCTTTTTTATTCGCTATGTCTGCTACTCAAATGTTTTTACGCTATTTTGATTACGTGGGTGTTTAATATATTCTACAAAGTGTCAAAAATTTCATAGTAAATGCTAGTTTTTGAATTTGCTTAAGTGTAGGATGAATCAGTTGTTTTACGTTTTGAACCTATAAAGGAAGTGCTATGTCCGCCACACCTCATGCTAGTTCATATTATGCCGCGTCGGCTAATGATAAAGTTGAACGCCCTCGCTTAGAATCTATAATTGAAACAGATGTTTGTATCATTGGCGCGGGCTATACCGGGCTGTCTTCTGCGTTACATTTATTAGAAAGTGGCATGAAAGTTGTGGTGCTTGAAGCAGCAAGGATTGGCTGGGGAGCATCTGGTCGAAACGGTGGTCAAATCGTCAATTCTTTTAGTCGCGATATTGATTCTATTGAAGGTGTTGTCGGCAAAGAACAAGCTAAGTTATTTGGTAAAATGGCATTCGAAGGTGGCCAAATTATTCGTGATCGTATTGCCAAATACAACATTGATTGTGATCTAAAAGATGGCGGTGTATTTGCCGCCATGAACGCAAAACAAATGCGTCATTTAGAAGGTCAAAAATCCTTATGGGAAGCGCATGGTCATAACAATCATTTAGAGTTACTCGATCAAAATGGCATACGTAATGTCGTCAATACCGATTTATATGTTGGTGGTTTGCTCGATAAAAGCGGTGGTCATATTCACCCTCTAAACCTTGCTTTAGGCGAGGCTCGTGCGGTTGAATCTCTTGGTGGGCTAATTTTTGAAGACTCTGCTGTTATAAAGGTAGATGACGGTGCTTCACCGATTGTGCATACCGCGCTGGGCCAAGTTAAGTGTAAATACGTGGTAGTTGCAGGTAATGCATATTTAGGTAAGTTACTGCCAGAGCTGCAAGCTAAATCCATGCCGTGTGGCACTCAGGTGATTACCACTGAACCATTGTCTGATGAAATGGCAGCCAGTTTACTGCCACAAGATTATTGCGTAGAAGATTGTAATTATCTATTAGATTATTACCGCCTTACCGGAGATAAACGCCTGGTATTTGGTGGCGGCGTAGTTTACGGCGCACGCGATCCTGCTAACGTTGAAGCCTTAATTATGCCTAAGTTATTAAAGACCTTCCCGCAATTAAAAGGGACTAAGGTGGATTACGCTTGGACAGGTAATTTTTTAATGACCTTGTCGCGTTTACCGCAAGTGGGACGTATTGGCGACAATATTTATTACTCACAAGGCTGTAGTGGCCATGGGGTTACCTACACTCATTTGGCGGGTAAGCTGATTGCTGAAATGCTTAATGGTCAAGCCACACGTTTTGATGCTTTTGCCGCATTACCTCATTATCCATTCCCTGGTGGTCATGCTATGCGTGTACCGTTTAGTGCCATAGGCGCTTGGTATTACACCCTTAGAGATAAGTTTGGAATTTAACCTGCTTTACGTACTGGTAGAGAGAGTGCGAGTAGGTGAGTACAAACGTCAGTTTAGGAGAATATTGTGAAATTAATCGATCCAAGTTTATTACGTCAACAGTGCTACATTAATGGCCAGTGGTGCAATGCCGATAGTGGTAAAACGATTGCCATAGCGAATCCTGGCACGCATGAGGTCATTGGTCATGTTCCTGTGATGGGCAATGCCGAAACACTTGCGGCTATCGACGCTGCAAATGCGGCGCTACCAGCGTGGCGAGCATTAACCGCAAAAGAGCGCGGCCAAAAGCTGCGTCGTTGGTTTGAGCTAATGTTGCAACACAGTGATGATTTAGCACTATTGATGACCACAGAACAAGGTAAACCACTTGCCGAAGCCAAAGGTGAAGTGGCTTATGCCGCGTCCTTTATTGAATGGTTTGCAGAAGAAGCTAAGCGTGTGTATGGCGATACTATTCCTGGGCATCAAGCAGATAAACGTATTACGGTTATTAAGCAGCCTGTAGGCGTTACCACGGCGATTACACCATGGAATTTCCCTGCGGCTATGATTACTCGTAAAGCCGCGCCAGCATTAGCTGCTGGTTGTACTATGGTCGTTAAGCCTGCGCCGCAAACGCCATTTACCGCATTAGCATTAGCCGAGTTAGCTGAGCGTGCTGGTATTCCTGCAGGTGTATTTAGTGTGGTTACCGGTGACTCAATCGCCATCGGTAAGGCCATGTGCGACAGCCCAATTGTGCGTAAGTTATCGTTTACTGGCTCAACACCAGTTGGTATTAAACTGATGGAGCAATGCGCGCCAACACTGAAAAAACTATCACTTGAGCTAGGTGGCAATGCACCGTTTATCGTATTCAATGATGCAGATATTGATGCTGCCGTTGAAGGCGCAATGATTGCCAAATATCGTAATGCGGGTCAAACCTGTGTGTGTGCCAATCGTATTTATGTGCAATCGGGCGTTTACGATGAATTTGCGCAACGTCTCGCTGTCGCGGTGGCTAAGCTTAAAGTGGGACTAGGTACAGAAACGGGTGTAACCACTGGACCATTGATCAACGCCGATGCCGTAGCAAAAGTTCAGCTTCATTTAGATGATGCTGTAGCAAAAGGTGCGCAGATCCTTGCTGGTGGTAAACCTCATGATCTTGGTGGCTATTTCTTCGAACCGACTATTTTAACTGGCGTAACACGCCAGATGTTAGTCGCAACCGAAGAGACTTTTGGTCCTTTGGCTCCATTGTTTAAGTTTGATGATGTTGATGATGTGATTAAGCAAGCAAACGACACTGAGTTTGGTTTAGCTGCGTATTTTTACGGTCGTGATATTTCATTAGTGTACAAGGTTGCTGAAGCGCTTGAATATGGCATGGTTGGCGTCAACACAGGATTAATCTCGACTGAAGTAGCACCTTTTGGTGGTATTAAATCGTCTGGGTTAGGCCGTGAAGGTTCAAAGTTTGGTATCGAAGAATACCTGGAAATGAAATATATCTGCATGTCAGTTTAAGAGAGTGGGCAATGACTAAAACAAATGATGGACTAATGGCACGTCGCCAAGCGGCAGTGGCTCAAGGTGTAGGACAGATCCACCCAATCTTTACTGAACGAGCGGAAAACGCCACAGTATGGGATGTTGAAGGCCGTGAATATATTGATTTTGCAGGTGGTATCGCCGTACTTAACACCGGCCATTTACACCCTAAAGTTAAAGCAGCAGTGGCAGCGCAGTTAGAGGCGTTTTCACATACTTGTTTTATGGTGCTTGGCTACGAAAGTTACATTGAAGTGTGTGAAAAACTCAATCATCTGGTGCCTGGTGACTTTGCTAAAAAAACCGCGTTGTTCACCAGTGGTTCGGAAGCGGTCGAAAACGCCGTTAAAGTCGCGCGGGCTTATACCAAACGAGCGGGGGTTATTGCATTTACATCTGGTTACCATGGTCGCACTATTGCTGCCTTGGCATTAACTGGCAAAGTCGCCCCCTACAGTAAAGGTATGGGCTTAATGTCAGCTAACGTGTTTAGAGCTGAATTTCCATGTGAAATGCATGGCGTGTCTGAAGACGATGCTATGGCATCGATTGAGCGCATTTTTAAAAATGATGCTGAGCCTGCTGATATTGCCGCCATCATTTTAGAACCCGTTCAAGGCGAAGGTGGTTTCTACGCCGTGACGCCATCATTTATGAAACGTCTACGTGAACTCTGTGACGCCCATGGCATTGTATTAATCGCTGATGAAGTGCAAACCGGTGCGGGTCGTACAGGCACGTTTTTTGCGATGGAGCAAATGGGCGTAGCAGCAGATATCACTACCTTTGCTAAGTCAATTGCCGGTGGTTTCCCATTATCAGGCATTACTGGTAAAACCGAAGTGATGGATGCCGTTACTGCAGGTGGTTTGGGCGGCACTTATGGTGGTAGCCCTATTGCTTGTGCTGCGGCATTAGCCGTTATCGAAGTGTTTGAAGAAGAGCAATTGTTAGCCCGTGCCAATCAAGTGGGTAACAAACTCAAATCAGCATTAACCGACATGCAGGCTAAATACCCGCAAATTGCTGATGTTCGAGGCTTAGGTGCAATGATCGCCATTGAGCTGATGGAAGACGGTGAGCCTGCGCCGCAGTATAGTGGCAAAATTTTAGCTGAAGCGCGAAGCCGTGGGCTTATTTTATTGTCATGTGGCACCTACGGTAACGTTATTCGTGTATTAGTTCCGTTAACAGCGCCTGATGCACAAATTGATGCCGGTCTGGCGATTATGGATAGCACATTTCAAGCGGTGTTTAAATAACCAGTCTTTTTATGATCTAGAATAAATAAAATCCTGCTTTTGTGGGATTTTTTTTGGATTAAACAAACTTAATTTTTAAAGCTGACTACACTTTATTTATATCTAAAAATCATACTAAAGCAGGAGCCCACTTGAATGAAGGAATTATCCATTAGGTCAAAGTTGTTATGGATCACCTCGACATTATTTATTGTCACAGTAATTTCACTTTCTCTAAGTCTCTGGCTGGGATTAAAAGAAAAAAATGCTGAGTTAGCCACACAAGTAGAGATAGCGCTAAAGCAAGAGATTAACGACAAACTGTCAGCAAGAGCCGGGGAATATGGCGAACGAGTGGCGGGATTTATTAATGAGGCCTATAGGATCCCTTTTTCATTTGCTGGCTTACTTGAGCAAAGCTCAAAAAAAGATCCTTTAAGTCGTGAACGTGTTGAGTTGTCTGTCGCTGCAATACTACAAAAAAATAGCCAACTGTCATCTATGTACGCGCAATTTGAACCAAATGGTTATGATGGTCTTGATAGTGAATACACTCAAGGTGCACCTCACAGTGTCGTGAGCTCGGGCACCATGGAAATATATTATACTCGCAATGATGATGGCACTGTTGAGCAGAACCAAGTTGATGATGCTGCTGAAAAATATATTACGACGTTAAATGAGTTTGGTATGCGCGAAGCAGAGTGGTACTTATGCGCGAAAGATACTAAGAAGCCTTGTTTAATGGAGCCTTATTTATACGAAATCACCCCAGGTAATACAGCGTTAATGACCTCGCTAACCGTACCTGTGATTGTTGATAACCAATTTAAAGGTTTAGTTGGTGCAGATATTAATTTGCCGATATTTCAAACCATGATCATGGAATTATCTAAAAGCTTATATGGTGGAGAGGCCAAGGTGACCTTGGTGAGCCAAAAAGGATTTGTGGTCGCTGCCAGTCATTATAAAAAACTTGCTAGACCCTTGAGTGAGTCTGTAGGGCCAGAATTGGCCAAAAAACTATTGGCGTTAAACAATTCATCGGGGTTTGTTAATGAGCCCAATACTATCGCTGTGGCTTATCCTATTAATATTCCTATCGCCAATGCGACTTGGTCATTGATTATTGAAGCGCCAAAAAGTAACGCATTTATGGCGGTTGATGATATGAACACTGCCATGAATGAGATGGCAACGTCGCTGGGGAGTTTACTGCTAACCATAGGCATCATAGTTACCGCTATTGCTGTACTGATTATCAGTCTGGTGATTAAGAGCATTATTTCGCCGCTTAATATGATCCAAGCTAGGGTCGAGAATCTTGCCAGTGCAGAAGGTGATTTAACCCAATCGATTGAAGTTGAATCTCATGCGGAATTAATTGCCCTTGGCAGTGGTATCAATGCCTTTATTGCGAAATTGCGTTATCTGATTTCCGAACTAAAAGTGCTTGCAGACCGCTCACAGCAAGAAAGTATCAAGTCGGCAGACATTGCTAAGCACACTCGCGAAAGTGTTAATCGTCAATATGGCGAAATTGAAAGTGTGGTTACTGCGGTCAATCAAATGAGTGCTACCGCGCTAGAAGTGGCAAAAGCTTCTGAGCAAACGGCAATGGAAACCGAGTCAATGACTGTCAATGTTAAAGATGGTCAGACGCGTTTAACCCAGGCTATGGTGTTTGTTGAAGGCATGTCGACAGATTCTGAGCAAGCTCAGAAAGCGGTGGGCATGGTGTCACAAAGTAGCTCCAATATTAGCCGTATTTTAGAGGTGATCAGTTCGATTGCTGAACAAACCAATCTATTAGCACTAAACGCAGCGATTGAGGCGGCCCGTGCCGGAGAACAAGGTAGAGGCTTTGCTGTTGTTGCTGATGAAGTGAGGACTCTAGCGTCTAGAACGCAAAAGTCGACTAATGAAATTAGTACCTTAATTGAATCGTTACAAAAAGAAGTTAAAAATGCTTCGAGTATTATTGATAAAGGCGCTCAAGGTGCACAAAAAGCCGTAGAGCAAACTCAGCTGGCATTGCAGTCGCTTAATGCCATTGTAGAACAAATTAACGAGGTGTCTGGTCAGGTGACGCATATTGCTACCGCCGCAGAGGAGCAGAGTGCGGTAACCGAAGAGGTTAATCGTAATATTACTGGTATTTCTGATTCTGCATCAGAATTGTCACAGCTTGCCGACAGTGCTCAGCAAAGCAGTGACAGTTTAGCTAAGCTAGTGGATGAGCAGCATCAGCAGTTGGCAAAATTACGAACTTAATTCTGTATGCTTTTGTGTGAATATGAAAAAAGGTGGCTTATTAGCCACCTTTTTTATTGTTATCCCGCTCAAGGTAGGACATCTGCTAAGATGTCACTCATTGGGTATGGCGACTACGATATGGTTATCACAAATATCATGTTACTAAGATATGATGGTTATTAAGATATGCTGACGAAATATTATGACTGAATTTATTGCGCCACCTTGTGATGGAATTATTGATGTTTTATACCAAGATGAACATCTACTGCTTATCAATAAGCCAACAGGTTTATTGAGTCTTTCGGGGAAAAATCCATTAAATAAGGATTCAGTACACTATCGTTTAGTGCAAGATTACCCTACGGCAACCTTAGTACATCGACTTGATTTTGGCACCTCTGGCATCATGCTGGTGGCATTAAACAAAGTCATCAATGGATTACTAACAAAACAGTTTCAGCAGCGCACTATTACTAAACAGTATACCGCTGTACTTTATGGCGATGTAGTTAACGACTTTGGTGATATTAGGTTACCGATAGCCAAAGACAGCGAGCATTTTCCGTTAATGAAAGTGTGTCACCACCATGGCAAACTCGCTCACAGTCAATACCAAGTAATAAAGCGACATCAAGAGGGGATATCTACCCGAGTGGAATTTACCCCTATAACTGGACGTACACACCAGTTACGTTTGCACAGCCAACAAATTAGTCATCCTATTTTGGGGTGTGACTTGTACTATAATGAACATTCTCAGCAGATGTCGAGTCGCTTGATGCTGCACGCTAGTGGATTATCTTTTACTCATCCAGTGACCGAACAAAGGATCGATTATGTTTGTCCAAGTCCCTTTTAATGAGTGAGCTATTTAACCGCTCAGCAAACAAACTGATTTTAGCATGATGAAATCTAATGCATAATCAATCTATTATTTATTATTACGCGGGTTAATCAGTATGGTTATGTCTTGGTTAGATGCGCTAGCGTTAAGTGTATTTTTGGTCAGCTGGATCGGTTATACCAGTTTTGCCAAACGTAAAGCGAAAAACACCAACTGTATTGCGCGAGTGATGCATCAGCAGCGCATACATTGGATGTCACAAGTTATCGCCAAAGAAATACGTGTGGCTGAAGCGGCATTGTTGGCTAATTTAGAGCGTAATATTGCATTTTTTGCTTCCACAACCTTACTGATCATTGCGGGGGTATTAACGCTTTTTTCTCAAGTGGAAAAGCTTGAAACTGTCATTGGTTCTATTCCTTTTACCTCGTCGCCTAACCATGCCTTGGTCCAAGTCAAACTGGCTCTTTTAGCTGGTATCTTCGTGCTAGCTTTTTTCCAATTTACTTGGTCTATGCGTCAATATGGTTTTGTGAATATCATGATTGGTGCTGCGCCATTAGATAAAACTGGCACCGATAAAAATGCACTCGGTTACGCAAGGCAAATGGCTGTTGTGCAAGATCAAGCAGCACATTCATATAACTATGGCCTACGATCTTATTATTATTCCATGGCCGCATTGTGCTGGTTTATGCATCCTGGGATATTTATTTTGGCCAGTTTATTTGTGGTATACACTTTGTACCAACGCGAATTTAATTCTAAAGCCGTGGTAGCCATTACCGCCGCCCAAGCCTTCCTAGAAAAAAATCCGGCCTATATCCGTCGAGACTAGGGCGGCAATGTCAGTACTAGTGTGTCTGTGTGGCGTGATCCGAGACGAATCCGTTAAAAGCTATTTAGCACTGATAAGAAAAATAATGCATCAGTGTGAGAGTAAGCAAGGTTTGCCGCTGATAACAGTGACTGGCAAGCTTTCACAACTGCTATGGGCGGTATCTCAATTCACCTCATAGATAGGCCTATTAAATTGCACTATGAACTCAACATTGATGAGCAAACGGGTGAATGTTTACCTAGTTACTATGATGGTGAACTTACCACTAAAATTAAGGGGCTGTGGTTTTCAGGGCAACCAATATTAACAGGACTGTACCAATGGAGAGTGCAAAAATTATAAGTGGCTCAGTGACGCTACTAGGCTCAACGTCAAAGTTTCAAACTAATCTTTTAAAATCGCAATATCCATAATATCAATAACCTCAAAGCTTCTTTCTTAAGCTTATAAAGTAACAACAATTCTGAAAACCTATTTTTTATGCCTTGATTTGAGACCCAGCCAGAACGGCTAAAGTGCTTTTACTTGGAGTTCTGTAAATAATTGTATTAATAAAATTCAGAACGTATTACTTGAATATTTTTGATACTAATTAACCATTGCTAGAGTATGGTTATTGCCTAAATTTGTAAAATCGTTGAGAATCTAAAATTGTACAAAAATAATGCTGTGATGTTCATAAACCACTATTTATAAGTAAAGGAGCATATATTGGTACTTCCTAAATATAAAGATATAGTTGACCTCATTAAAAAGGGGTCAACATTAGAAGCCCAAGAGCGTATTCTTGAGTTGCGTGAAGCAGCGTTAGAGCTACAAGAAGAAAACTTAGAGCTAAGAGAAGTGAATGCCAAATTACAAAAAAGGCTAGCTACTAATGAGTCGTTAAAATTTGAAAGTGGTCTTTATTGGCTTCTTGAAAATGATAATCGGGGTGGTCCGTTTTGTCCCAAATGTAAAGATACTAAAGACCAAATGGTTAGAATGCATAAGGATGATGACGGGTGGTGGTGTTATACCTGTAATCATGGCTTTGGTACTACGTCTTACACATAAAACTTACTATACAAAGGCAAGACAACGCTCGCGGTTTTCGTTATCTAAAGTAATCTACAAAGCAATAATATCACCTTTATTTAAGAGACTAAAATTAGTGTGCTACTAAATCTAGCGTCAAATAGGAATGGAAGCCAGTGAAAAAAATTGATTTGCATATTCATACCGTTAGCACTCCTAGTGACAGGAGGTTTAATTTTAGTATTGACCGGTTGAAGTGGTATGTTGCAGAAGGAAACCTAGATGCCATTGCTATTACTAATCATAATATGTTCGATTTGGAGCAGTTTCGCACAATCCAACAGCAAATTAAGATCAAGGTATTTCCGGGTATCGAAATTGATATTGAAGATACACACGTTTTAGTCATCGCGGAAGATGAGCTAAATGATTTTAAAGCTCGTTGCGATAAAATTACTGAGCTAATACCTGACGAATACACCTCAATTACATTTGAAGAGTTCCAAGCAGTATTTACAGATCTATCAAAGTACTTGTTGATTCCTCACTATAAGAAGTCCCCTGAAGTAAAAGAAGAGACACTCATTAAACTTTCTGATTTTGTCACAGCTGGAGAAGTTACTAGTCCTAGGAAGTTTACTTACTGCATAAAAGAGAATGCTGCTCTAGTTCCTGTATGTTTTAGCGACTTACGTATAGAAGAAAACCTCAAGGTTGTTCCACCGAGACAAACTTATATAGACATCGGCGATATTACTCTTAAAGCTTTAAAGGTTGCGCTATCGGATAAGCACAAAGTGCACTTATCAAAAGAAGAGGGGCACCAGTTTTTTGAGGCTTTAAACAATGGCCTGAAAATGTCTACTGGGTTAAATGTTGTCCTAGGAGAAAGATCAACGGGTAAGTCACACACTCTGAATCTAATTTCGGAACAAAATAATACTGAAGATATACGAGTTAAGTACGTTAAGCAGTTTTCTCTATTGCAGAGAGATGAAGATGATGAAAGGGAGTTCTCAAAAAACCTATCCACAAGTCAGTCAAGAATTACCGAAAACTACCTAAAAGAGTTTAAAGTATCTGTCGATTTGATGAGAGATGTCGACCTTTGCCAGTCAAATAGAGATCTCAACGACTTTGTAGACTCTCTACTTAATCACGCAAAGGAATCCCATAAACTTGACACCTTTGCCAAGGCAAGGCTCTTTACTGAGTCAAACTTTACTGTAGATGATTTGAGGTCACTGCATACATTAGTTATTGCAGCAATGACTCTAGCTGACAACTCTGGCTATAAGGCTATTATTAATAGGCATATTTCAATCGATAGCCTAAAGAATTTGGTCATCGACTTAATAAAGGAATATAACAAAAACAGAGAGCTGGAGCTTAAGAAGTCATTCGTTAATGATCTGGTGGACAATATCAAGAGTGAGTTGAAGCTGCATACAGCTGCCGCTCCTATTAGTGAGATCAACTTATACAAATTTGCCCTCGATCAAAAGAAAGTTGATAAGTTTGATACCCTGTGCAAAGTTATTCAACATGATAAAGAGTTTTTGCGAAAAGACATACAAGGTTTTTCAAAGGTTGCAAGAAGGAGCGGATTTGTTAACGCGCGTAATGTTGGTGCTGTGCTAGGAAAACAGATAGCGTTTTCCAATGCCTTCTCTCAGTACGGTTCTAGTGGTTTTACTTATCTTGAAGAACTTCGAAAAATCGAAGCTCTGGCTGAAACTGATTATCACAAGCTTTTCGTAGAAATTAGCTATGATATTTTAAATTCTTCTGGCTATAAGGTATCCGGTGGCGAGCGTTCGGAATACAGACTGCTACAAGAAATAAGTGATGCTAGCCAGTTTGACCTGCTGCTTATTGATGAGCCTGAGTCTTCTTTTGACAATAGATTCCTGTATAGAAAAGTTAATAACCTTATAAAAAAAATGTCCAGTTTTATGCCTGTGATCCTCGTGACACACAACAGTACCGTTGGCGCATCTATTAAGCCTGACTATCTGATTTATACGAACAGGAGAATAGTTGAAGGTACAGTTAAGTACGAGTTATATACAGGACATCCAACAGATAAAGTGCTAGTCGGGCTTGATGGTACAGAAATAAATAATCACACGGTACTGCTTGATTGTTTAGAAGCAGGTAGCGAACCATATTTAGCAAGAAGGAGAGAATATGAAGTGCTTGAAGATCGATAATGGCAAGGGCGCTTATTCATTGGATGGGGAGTCTTGGAAACCACTCGATGAAATCTCTAAAGAAGATATACTAGTCATTGTAAACAAATGCTTAGAAGATAGCTTTGAGATGGATGATCAATCAGAGGTCACAGTGCATAACAAAGCGCACGAAATAATCTACAATAACCTCTATGCAAAATTTGTAGAACTAAATAGCCAACGTACTAGATTTAAGGATGAAAGCGAGAATCTGTTCAAAGAATCTCTAGCAAAATATAGTGAGTAGTTGGCCATATAGCTTACTATCACTGTATGAGTAACTTCGCTACATGGGGTTTTTCCACATAACATTTAGTTGTCTTTCTTGACATGTCAGAAACTAGTGAATTTGAAAACTATATTTAGCTGTTAAAATTTGAAAGCATTGATTTGATACTAAAGGTCGCTATCTGATTTCATATATTTGCTACACAGAACGCCAGAAACGAAAAAGCCGTAGTAGGTGTTATCCTGCTACGGCTTATCTGAATTGGTGGCCCCTCACAGACTTGAACTGTGGACCTGACGATTATGAGTCGTATGCTCTAACCAACTGAGCTAAGGGGCCGACTTAAGCTAGTCGTCACTAACAAAAGCGTGTGCAGTATACGAAGTTTATTTGTGCTTGTCACCTCTGATGTTGCAAGAATTCTATTGAAATGATTCAACTGGTTATCTGTTAATCAGTACAACTAAATATCCATAACAAGCTTGCAGGTATTTGTCGCACTTAAATGCCAAATAGAGAGGTTGATCGCAGTTACTGCGGATGACTTTTTTGTCACAACGTTACCCCGTGATGACTTGTGCTATTCAGCCTGAATCTCAGTGGTGATTTTTTTTGTAAAAGTCCGTCCAAATGACAACTATCCTCATTGCCCCTCATTGCCAGGTCGTCGGCGCCATTTAGCCAAAAATGCTAACGCTTCCTCTATATCCCAGTGCTGTAGCGCATGTTTAACCCGATTCTGTGAAGGCGGTATGTGTGCTTGGTTTTGTTTTGTTATTTTCTGTGATCGAGTTGACCAATAACGTTTTGATATCAGGGGGTTGTTCACGTTAATAGTACAAATTTCGAGCTGATTTAAAGGTTGAGATTAAGGTCTAAAGTATTTGCAGTATGTTGCGTTTAACTCTGCTAAAAAGGTAGACAAGGTATTATTACGTCAGTCAGTAAACCCATGTACTGCACCATAATAATGTGTTCTTAATAACGAGAATCGTTTTGGCTGCAAGTTACAATTATTTCTATTTTGATCCCAAATGGCTTTAGCTTGAAATCAAGGTAACAACAATACAAGCACGAGTATAAATTGGCAGTCTTAAATAGTTGGGGCAAATATTTGCATGATATTAGTCGAAATCAACATGCAGGAATGTCTGACCAAAATGCTTATCTTGGCTATGTCGAGGTCATCAAGTTACGGTGCAAAGTCGGCATAACGTTTTAGATGGAGTCTTCTAGGACTCTGTTCACATATAGATGACATGAATGGGGATACACACATGTTGCAATCTAATTTGACCGTGCTTGCCGATAAATTAGGCCAACTCCTTGAGCCTTCTCGAGTTCATACCGATTACATACGCCGCGTAGCTTGGGGTACAGACGCTTCTTTTTACCAAAAGCGCCCACAAATGGTTGTCCACACTAAAGATGAAGCTGAGGCGTCAAAAGTATTGGCGCAATGTTATCAGAGTGCTACTCCGGTAACCTTTAGGGCTGCAGGTACAGCGCTTTGTGGTCAGGCTATTTCTGATTCAGTTTTGATGGTTGCAGGCCTTCACTGGAATCGCTTTAAGGTGTTAGAAGCGGGCAAGAAGGTACAAATGCAGCCCGGAGTCATAGGTTCTAGACTGAATAGTGCGCTGGCGCCTCTGGGATGGAAATTTGGGCCAGATCCGGCCACCATAGCCTCTGCAATGGCGGGTGGGATTGTGTCTAACAATGCTTCTGGAATGAACTGTGGTACGCATCATAACTCTTATCAATTAATCGACTCTGCACGAATCATCTTTGCCGATGGCTCGATTTTAGACACCGCAAATGCGCAAAGTCGTGAAGCATTTAAGCAACAGCATCCTGATATGATCAAAGGTATTGAAGCTATTCGTGACGAAATCATGGCTAATCAGGAACTCGTTAATCGTATTAAGCGTAAGTATTCGATTAAAAACGTAACGGGTTTTGGTATGAACTCTTTCGTTGATCATCACGATCCTATCGACATTATTTTACACTTGATGGTTGGCTCTGAAGGTGCCCTAGGGTTCTTATCTGAAATCACCATGAACAGTGTGGTTAAAAACAATTTTTCTGCATCGGCAATGGTGTATTTCGATTCACTTCGTGGAGCTTGTGAGGCCATTGTTGAGCTGCGACGAGATGCCTTCAAAGAAACCAATGCTGCCGAGTTATTAGATAACTTTGCCCTCAAGGCTGTTGCTCAATCTAAGTATCAAACGCCAGACTTTCTAAAACATGTTCACAAAGATGTGACGGCAGTATTATTCGAGACCTTTGGCGATAGCCAGGAGCAGATTGATGCTAACGTTGCTAAAATGTCAGTGATTATGGCTAAGCACGGTTTGTATCGTGATGTCGAGTTCACCCAAGATCCAGCAGTTGTCACTAATATGTGGGCCATTCGTAAAGCAATTTTCCCGCTGGCCGGTTCAATGCGCCCAGTCGGTACGTCTTGTATTATCGAAGATATCGCCTTTCCTATTGAGGTGTTGCCACAAGCCACCATAGATTTACAAAACTTATCTTTTGCCCATGGTTATGATGATGCGGTGATCTATGGTCATGCCCTTGAAGGTAACTATCACGTTATCTTTGCTCAAGACTTCTCTACTAAAGCTGAAGTGGAACGTTTCGAAGGCTTTATGCAAGGAATGGCTGATCTAGTTGTGGGATATGACGGATCGCTTAAAGCTGAACACGGTACAGGCTTTGGCATGGCTGCATTCGTTGAAAAGGAATGGGGTAGTGCGGTTTATGACTTGATGAAGCGAGTTAAGAAAACCCTGGATCCAAACGGTATTTTAAACCCAGGAGTCATCATTAACGATGACCCACTTTGTCACGCAAAAGGCTTTAAGCCTATGCCAAAAGTGCATGATATTGTAGATAAATGCATTGAGTGTGGATTTTGTGAACCGCATTGTGTGGCCCATGGCTTAACCTTGTCTCCACGTCAACGTACTGCTGTTGCGCGTGTCATGAAAACCTTAGAAGCCACAGGTGATGAGCCTGACGTCTTGGCTGACCTAAAGAAGAACTATCCTTACTTTGCCATCGACACCTGCGCTGCAGATGGCTTGTGTAAACTCGGTTGTCCAATGGCAATTGATACCGGTAAATATATGAAAGTATTGCGGGCCGAAGGGGCCAGTAATATGGATAAGAAAATTTCTGATTTTACTGCCGATCGTTTTGGTAGCATGGAATCTGTGGCTCGATTTGCGCTAGGTGCCACTGACATTAGCCGTAAAGTGATTGGCGAATCAGGTATGGGGGCAATCACTAAAATCGTTCGTAAGATTATGCCTAGCATGCCGATCCCATTATGGACTGAAGGTATGCCGACACGGGGCAAAGCTTTACCAACGGCTAAAACCTCTGGTGACATGAAAGCTGTTTATTTTCCTGCATGTTTGAACCGTATGATGGGCACCAGTGCTAAACATGATGATCAGCGCTCTTTGCCTAAAACGATTGTGAGCCTATTCGAAAAGGCTAATATCGAGATGATCCTAGGTGAGAAGACCAAAGGCTTATGTTGTGGTCAGCCTTGGGAGTCTTATGGTCACGACGAAGCGGCTGATCGTAAGTCTGATGAGCTCTCTGTGTGGTTATTAAAGGCGTCTAACAATGGTGAATACCCAATTTTAGTGGCCACCACTGCCTGTCTTGAGCGGATGCGCCGAGCTTGTGATAGCCGTTTACAGATGTATGGCCCTGAAGAGTTTGCTTTTGAATTTTTGGTTGATCGTCTACACATAAACAAAGTTGTCGATAAAGTGGCTGTTCATCCAACCTGTACCACTCGTAAGCTTGGTATGGCTGGTAAGTTAACTGAGCTTGCCAAACTTTGTGCTACCGAGGTTGTGGTGCCTGAGAAGGTTGGGTGTTGTGGTATGGCGGGTAACCGCGGTATGAATTACCCTGAGCTTAATGAGCATGGTCTTCGTCATTTAAAAGAGGAGACTAAAGATCAAGGTTGTACTCATGGTTACTCAGTATCAGCAACCTGTGATGTTGGGTTAACGACCCACTCAGGTATTCCGTATAAAAATATTTTAACGCTACTCGATAAAGCATCTAGCAAAAAACAGCACTAATACGCTTATATTGATATTCATTAGCCCACGAAATAGCGTGGGCTTTTTTTAGCTTTACGGATGTCATACCCATGTTATTCACTACCTGAAGCGTTTATCGAGTGGCAAGCTTGGCAATCTATATAAAAAAACCCAGCATATGCTGGGTTTTTATGGTCTTGCTATAGAGCGTAAACCTTACGTTTACTCGTCTAAGAACGACTTTAAGATTTCTGAGCGAGAAGGGTGACGTAATTTACGTAACGCTTTAGCTTCAATTTGACGAATACGTTCACGTGTTACATCAAACTGCTTGCCCACTTCTTCTAACGTGTGGTCGGTATTCATGTCGATACCAAAACGCATACGCAGTACTTTTGCTTCACGGGCTGTTAGGCCAGCTAGGACTTCGTGTGTCGCGTTCTTTAGACTTTCGCTTGTAGCAGAGTCTAATGGTAGCTCAAGGGTAGTGTCCTCGATAAAATCACCTAAATGCGAATCTTCATCGTCACCGATTGGGGTCTCCATTGAGATTGGCTCTTTAGCGATTTTCAGTACCTTACGAATTTTATCTTCTGGCATCATCATACGCTCTGCCAATTCTTCAGGAGACGGCTCACGGCCCATTTCTTGAAGCATTTGACGCGAAATACGATTCAACTTGTTGATGGTTTCGATCATGTGTACTGGAATACGGATCGTACGCGCTTGGTCAGCGATTGAACGAGTGATTGCCTGACGGATCCACCACGTTGCATAAGTCGAAAACTTGTAACCACGACGGTATTCAAACTTGTCTACCGCTTTCATCAAACCAATGTTACCTTCTTGAATCAAATCCAAGAACTGTAAACCACGGTTGGTGTATTTTTTAGCAATAGAGATAACCAAACGTAAGTTAGCTTCAACCATTTCTTTTTTCGCACGGCGAGCTTTCGCTTCACCGATAGACATACGACGGTTAATGTCTTTGATGC
Organism: Shewanella sp. SR43-4; assembly: GCF_014163845.1. NCBI lineage: Bacteria > Pseudomonadati > Pseudomonadota > Gammaproteobacteria > Alteromonadales > Shewanellaceae > Shewanella > Shewanella sp. SR43-4. Next base: position 27,860 of record NZ_JACJEB010000024.1, read on the forward strand.
CTGCGATGGTTAAATCTGTTTCAACTTCGATAGCACCTAACTTGGTCACACAACGTGTGACGTCATCAGTGATCATACGCAAACCTTCAGCGTAAGGCTTGGTGCTGGCTTTTTCTTTGTTAAACCAATCTAAGTTTGTTTCGTTGCCAGTGAATGCTTTAATAAAGTTTTTCTTTGGCATTTTCGCTTGTTCAACACACAGTTTAATGACCAAGCGTTCTTGAATTCGAACGCGGTCCATCATGTTGCGCATGCTTTTAACTAAACGGTCAAACTGTTTTGGCACTAAACGGAATTCTTTGAATAATTCACCAATAACAAATAATGAGCCAATCGCTTCAGGGTGGTCACGGCCTTTTGTGGCAATGATCGCTAAGCTTTTTTCGTAGGCTTCTCTAAGTTGAGTGAATTTTTCTTTAGCTTCTTCAGGATCAGGCCCTTTGTTGCCTTCTTCCTCTTCTTCATCGTCGTCATCGTCATCGTCATCATCATCGTCATCTTTTTTAGAGTCCGCTAATTCAGAACCAATGTTGGTGGCGGTAGGGGCGACGTCATCGTCGTCAGGATTGATAAATCCAGAGATAATATCAGACAAGCGCAATTCTTCAGCTTCATACTTATCGAATTGTTCTAAGATCATTGCAATCGCTTGAGGGTACTCACTGACAGAACTCTGTACAGTGTTGATACCTTCTTCGATACGTTTAGCAATAACAATTTCGCCTTCGCGGGTAAGTAGCTCTACCGTGCCCATCTCACGCATATACATGCGCACAGGGTCTGTGGTTCGGCCTAACTCACTTTCTACGGTTGCGAGAGCTGCCGCTGCTTCTTCTGCAGCATCTTCGTCTGTGTTGTCTTCCGACATCATCATGTCATCGGCATCTGGCGCTTCTTCAAAAACGCGGATACCCATGTCATTTATCATCTGGATAATATCTTCAATCTGATCGGAATCGACCATGTCTGCAGGTAAGTGGTCGTTCACTTCTGCATAGGTTAAATAACCTTGCTCTTTACCTTTAGCGAGCAACAGTTTGAGTTGCGACTGCGGAGTGTGATCCATAGATATCATCCAATTTTGGGGAACTGATAAAACGATAGGCCAGTTAGCTATGCTAAGTGGCACGCAAATCGTCAATTATAGCTGTGTGGGCTAACCTTAGCTAGTCCATGGCAATGTTTGTTCGCATATTCTTAACGAATAAGCTGCGAACTACTTCGCTATGCCTTTCATTATAGAAATCAGCTTAGTTAGCTGTATTTTTTCAACTTTCGTTAAAGCCTGTTTCAGGCTTAACTCCTGATATCGTTGTTCAATATATTGGTTGTTTAACCAAATCAGGGTTTGTTTAAACTCTGGCAGTACGTTTTCATCCGCCACTTGATGATCCCATTGGGCTAGCTTAATTAGAGTGCTTTTTTGGTCATGCTCTCTATGCATTTCAAGTAGTTGTGCGCTGTTTAACGTTTGCTCTCGAGTTATATCTAACAAATGATTGAGCAATTCTATGCCAGTCATTTGTAATCGATTTAGTGCTGGCTGTTTTGCCAAACCAAAGCCTAAGCTGGGGGTTTGGACTAGGAGGGCAATGGCCAATCTTAATGGCGTGCCGCGACCTTGTAAGCCTTTAGCATTTAATGGTTTTACTTTTTTTACCGTAAAACCTAATTTTTTCTTTAAATCATCGGCACTGTTCATGCCTAACTTATGGGCTAAATTTTCTAACAATAAATTCTGTAGGACGGTATCTTGTACCTTTTCAATTAGCGCAATGGCTTGCTTGGCTAATGCCCCTTTGTCTGTCCCGTGGTTAGCACTCAATGTGTCAAATAAAAACTCGGGCAGTAACATGGCTTGTTGCATTAAGGCTTCAAAGGCCTCTTTGCCAATTTTGCGAACCATAGTGTCTGGGTCTTCACCTTGCGGCAGAAACATAAACTTGACTTGGTCACCTGGTTTTAACAGTGGTAGTGCTGTTTCTAGTGCGCGCCAGGCGGCTTCTCGGCCGGCGCGATCACCGTCATAACAACAAATCACTTGCTTTGCACTACGCACTAAAAGCTGAAATTGTTCAGCAGTAGTCGAGGTACCTAAGGATGCGACGGCATAATCAACCCCAAACTGGGCGAGGGCGACAACATCCATATATCCTTCAACAATTAATACATGCTGAGGGTCACGGTGCTTTTGTTTTAGCTCATATAAACCATAAAGTTCATTACCCTTATGAAATATGGGCGTTTCTGGAGAATTCAAGTACTTTGGGGTACCGTCACCCAAAACTCTTCCACCAAATCCAACCACACGACCACGACGATCGCGTATTGGGAACATTAATCTGTCGCGAAAACGGTCATAGCGTTTACCGCTATCATTGGCAATTAACATGCCTGCTGTCAGTAATTTATCTTGGGCGGGCACATTTTGCCGGTAACGCCCCAGTAAACCATCCCAACCGTCGGGAGCAAACCCAATGCCGAACTGCTCAACAACTTCAGTCGATAATCCGCGAAACTCAAGATAGTCGATAACTTTCTGTTTGTCTGTGTGCTGCCTCAACTGGCTTTGATAGAAGAGGTTGGCTTCTTCCATCAGTTCGTATAAATCTCGACTTAATCCTTGATCAGGTCTTTTTCCTGTGCCTTGCTCTCTTGGTACTGCAAGACCAAGCTGACCGGCAATTTCTTCAATGGCATCAACAAATTCTAGGCGATCATATTCCATGACAAAATCAATAGCATTGCCATGGGCACCGCAGCCAAAACAGTGGTAAAACTGTTTGTCTCTACTGACGGTAAAAGAGGGTGATTTTTCGCTATGAAAAGGACAACAAGCCGAATGGTTCTTACCGGCTTTTTTCAACGGCACTTTACGATCGATTAGATCGACTATGTCTACTCGAGCTATTAGCTCATTGATAAAATCACGAGGTATCGCCATTGATTGCTGTTGTTCTCGAATTTACTTTATCAACTGATTTAAACAAACAAGCCGTGCAAGTGCACGGCTTATTCAACATTAAAAATTGATTACTTCAATTTAGCGCGGATCATTGTACCAATGGCACTCATATCTGCACGGCCTTGAACTTTAGATTTTAATGCTCCCATTACTTTACCCATATCCGCCATGGTTCCAGCACCAACCTCAATAATTGTTGCATCGATAATCGCTGCAACTTCATCTTCGGTTAGCGGCGTAGGCAAGAAGTTTTCGATTACTCGAATTTCTTCTGCTTCTGCCTCTGCCAACTCCGGACGATTCGCTGCTTCATATTGAGCAATCGAATCGCGGCGTTGTTTAACCATCTTGGTTAATACAGCTATTGTCTGTTCATCAGTCAGTGTTTCGCGGGTATCCACTTCAATCTGTTTGATGGCAGAAAGAGCCATACGAATTGTTCCTAGGCGCACTTTTTCTTTAGCGCGCATAGCATCTTTCATTTGGTCTTTTAGCTGTTCGGTTAAGTTCATAATGAGATTAATATAAACGTACGCGACGTGCGTTTTCGCGAGAAAGCTTCTTAGCTAGACGCTTAACTGCAGCTGCTTTTGCACGCTTACGGGCAGTAGTTGGCTTCTCGTAAAATTCACGAGCACGCACGTCAGCTAGAATACCTGCTTTTTCACAAGAGCGCTTGAAACGACGAAGAGCTACGTCGAATGGTTCGTTTTCACGTACTTTAATAATTGGCATACGCCATCACCCCTTAGGTGTAGTTATGCTGGATGACTAAATCGACTAAACTTTTTTAGTGATTTAACTCAAACCAAAGGCTATTTAAAATGGTGCGGAATTTTACACCGAGCGGTGACCATTTGTAAACCCCCTGACTTGATTTTCTCTTTAGGGAGCGGCTCATCGTGCTATTTTGTGATAGTGAATCAAAATGCGGTCATCTTGGATAACTGCGCCGCATCTGCCTTAGTCTCAGAGCAGTATGGTCTGCGTTAAATAAAGCGCATCATGATTAGCGAAATTATCGTCACCTAATGGTTAAATTGAGCATTAGGTTTGTATAAAACAAGCTTATAACTGGGATTTGTTAACCGAAACTCTTATTCATCGCTTGTGTTATTTAATCCTGAAATATTGGAGTATTGACGCAGAGACGGGTAGAATTGGCGGCCTTATTTTAATGAAGACGAGAGATTATGCGCGTTATTGGTATTGAGACATCCTGCGATGAAACTGGGATAGCAGTCTATGATGATAAACTAGGCTTAATGTCACATGTGCTGTATAGCCAAGTTAAATTGCACGCCGACTATGGTGGTGTTGTGCCTGAGCTTGCCTCTCGTGATCATGTTCGTAAAATAGTGCCTTTAATCAAACAGGCCTTAGCGCAAGCTAATTCGAGCTTAAATGATATCGACGGCGTAGCGTACACTAAAGGTCCTGGCCTCATTGGTGCCTTACTTGTAGGAGCCTGTGTAGGGCGATCGTTAGCTTATGCTTGGAACAAACCTGCTGTTGGTGTACATCACATGGAAGGGCATTTACTGGCGCCTATGTTAGAAGATGATGCGCCAGAATTTCCTTTCATAGCTTTGCTAGTCTCTGGTGGTCATTCAATGTTGGTACAAGTTGAAGGCATTGGTCGTTATCAAGTGTTAGGCGAGTCTGTAGATGATGCGGCCGGTGAAGCTTTTGATAAAACAGCCAAGTTAATGGGATTAGATTATCCTGGCGGCCCTCGCTTAGCCAAGTTAGCTCAAAAAGGCTTATCAGTAGGCTATAAGTTTCCGCGCCCAATGACCGATAGACCTGGGTTAGATTTTAGTTTTTCAGGCTTAAAAACATTTACCGCAAACACGATTGCTAAAGAGCCTAACGATCCGCAGACTCGTGCCAATATTGCCCGAGCTTTTGAAGAAGCCGTTGTTGATACTTTAGCGATTAAATGTAAACGAGCTTTAAAGCAGACAGGTTATAAGCGATTAGTGATCGCTGGCGGTGTGAGTGCTAACACTCGTTTACGTGAATCATTAGCCGAAATGATGACTAATCTAGGTGGGCAGGTATATTATCCTCGCGGAGAGTTTTGTACTGATAATGGTGCCATGATTGCTTATGCTGGATTACAGCGCTTACGTGCAGGACACACTGAAGGACTCGCGGTTAAAGGCCAACCAAGGTGGCCTTTGGATACCTTACCTGCAGTCGATTAATCGATGAGTTTATGCGATTGATAGCTTAGTCTAGCAAGTGATTCTACGATTGCTATTAATGAAAACCTGATACTATTTAGTGTCGGGTTTTTTAATGGATTTTTTTCGTGAGACTTTGCTTTCTTCACCGTGACGCAAACGGCCAATATTGTCTTTGTGACGAATTAAAATTAGCGTTGATAGCATAGCGACAGGAAGGATGAAGCGTTCATCTAACCACCAAGTGTAAAAAGGCGCTAAGGTGGCCGTTGCCATAGCGGCCACAGATGAATAGCGCGTTAACAGCACAAATACAATCCAAGTCAGGATTAGGCAAAGGGCTAAATCTCCACCAATGGGAGCCATTGCACCAAAAGCGGTCGCGACACCTTTACCGCCTTTAAAACCAAAAAAGATTGGCAATATATGCCCTAAGCAGGCGCTGACAGCAATGAAGCCTAATGATGCCGCATCAAGTCCCATTTTATAGCCAAGGTAAGAGGGCGCGGCGCCTTTGAGCATATCAAAAAATAATACTAATACTGCCGAACTGACTCCACCGATGCGAAGCACATTAGTGGCCCCTGGATTGCCGGAACCGCTGGTTCTTGGATCGGGTAAACCTCTTATTTTACAAACCAGTATGGCACTTGAGATCGAACCCGCTAGGTAGGCGGCAATGATCATCAACACGGTGACAGTAACGGCGTTCAAATTGGTTTCCTTACTCTTCTTAGGGTATCATCGCGCATTGATTTGTTGGGCAAGTGATTTTCAGTATCCTCTGAAGCCACCTTTGCGTTAACATTAACCATTTCGTTGATATTAATTGCACAATAGCGCCTATCCTACTGCTTTAACTGATTAGGAAAAAGCTTAAATGTGGATTATTAAGCATATAATCGATAATTAAGTTTGATTAGGATGTTCTTGAAAGTTTTTATGTCGATTAAGGTAGGAATTATATGGATAAAGTACTCATCCGTCAGCTAGCGATAGAGACCATAATTGGTATCTATGAGTGGGAAAAAAAGATCCATCAAACATTACTTATCGATTTAGATATGGCATGGGATAATCGTCTTGCCGCTGCTAGTGATAGTTACGAAAATGCTTTGTGTTATGAAACCGTATCGAATCGTTTAATCGCACTGATCACTGAAAATCCGATTGAGTTGATTGAAACTGTCGCTGAAATGATTGCCCATTGTTTACAACAAGAGTTCAATGTGCCTTGGGTTAAAGTGGTCGTGATGAAGCCCGGGGCAATACCTCATGCGGTTTCTGTTGGTGTTGAGATTGAACGCGGTAACATTTAAGTGTTATTTTATTTTTTCGTTTAGCATTAGGTCAGTCAATGGCACGTATTTACATTAGCTTAGGCACCAATATTTCTCCTGAGCAACATCTTAAAGCCGGTTTGGTTGATTTACAGCAATATTTTGGCCCATTACAATTATCACGCGTATATGAGAGTGAATCGGTTGGCTTCAAAGGCACTAATTTTTTAAACATGGTTGCCGCTGCTGATACCGAATTATCGATTGCACAGGTTGTGGCAACGTTTAAGAAAATTGAGCAAGACAACGGCCGTATCAGAGGCGAGAAAAAATTTAGCCCTAGAAGCCTTGATATTGATTTGCTGCTCTATGACGACGTGATTTGTAACATTCCGGTAGAACTTCCCCGCGGCGAAATTTTGTTTAATGCCTTTGTTTTATGGCCTTTAGCTGAAATTGCCCCTGAGTTACTCCATCCGGTGACGCTACAGACCTATGATGCGCTTTGGCAAGACTATGACAAGCAACGCCAGCAGTTATGGCCTATTACCTTCGAGTTCCCAGCCGAATTATTACCCGTTAAATATTAATTATTCATCAATAAGTTAATTTCTTACAAAGGAAAGATATGGACACGTTACAAGTTATTTTGCTGGCATTAATCCAAGGGCTGACTGAGTTTTTGCCGATTTCTAGCTCGGCACATTTAATTTTACCGTCGCAAATTTTAGGTTGGGCTGATCAAGGATTATCATTTGATGTTGCGGTAAATACTGGCTCTTTATTTGCGGTAGTGATTTATTTCCGTCATGAGATAGTGGCACTGGCTAAAGCTTGGTTTATCAGTTTAGTCGCTAAGCAACAAACGCAAGAAAGTAAACTCGCTTGGTGGATTATTTTAGCCACGATACCTGCGGTTATTGTTGGCTTTACCGCCAAAGATTTTATAGAAACCCATTTTCGAAATACCTTAGTCATTGCTATCACAACAATCGTGTTTGGTCTGTTGCTGTGGTTGGCCGATAGAATGTCGAAAGCGCAGTTAAACGAATTTCAAATGGGCTGGAAAAAAGCGTTGCTTATTGGTTTAGCTCAAGCGATGGCATTAATCCCTGGAACCTCACGTTCAGGCGCTACCATGACAGCCGCACTGATGTTAGGGCTGACCCGTGAAGCTGCGGCACGATTTTCATTTCTGATGTCTGTGCCGGTAAGTTTTGGTGCAGCGTTATTGGTGACCAAAGACTTAGTGACCAGCCCAGCACCTATCGATTACCAAGCGCTTGGTTTAGGTATTGTTGTATCCTTTGTTGCGGCCTATTTATGTATTCATTTCTTTTTAAAGTTTATTAGCAAAATAGGCATGACACCGTTTGTATTATACCGACTGGTTCTTGGTGCGGTATTGCTTGGATTACTCTATCTTTAGGATAAGCCTTTAAGCGACCTTTGTTTGCAAAACGGGTTGGTATCAACCCGTTTTGTTTTATGCTCTTTTAATTAACTATCAGTGTAATTATGACGTTATCTTTATTATGTCCAGTGTGTTCTGCTCCACTCAAGCAACATCAAGCTTCATCGGGATTTTATTGCGACAATAAACATCATTTTGATAAGCATCCTAATGGCTATTGGCCACTACTGAGCAACACTAAGGCTAAGTCTAAGCCACAAGTGGAGTCTCGCCAGCAAATGCGCGGACGACATTTTCTATTAGAGTCAGGTTTGTTTGCACCGCTAATTAAGCAACTCCAAACCGTGTTGTTGGATTTGTGTACCTCACGTGGCGAAACCCAATTACAGCATATCGATTACCAGTGTGCTGATGGCTTCTATTTACGTCAGCTTGTTCCAGCTTTAGCTGAAGCAAATGTGTCATGTGAGCATTGGGGAATTACCGATGCTGAAAATGCTATTTTCGCAGCCGCTAAAGCTGAAACTCCAGCTAATTTATTATTGTTAGCATTAAAAAAATTACCCTTTGAAGCGCAATCAATCGACATTGTCACAGTACTTGATTCACCTCTAAAAGGTAAAGAGTGCATTCGAATTTTAAAAGATGATGGACGTATTGTGCTTTTACAGCCGGGTGTTCGCCATTTATGGCAGATAAAACAACAAGTTTATCCCGACTTAGTTGAGAAGCCGCTTCAACTCAATTTACCCAACGATGTTGAAATTGAATCGCAGCAACAAGTCGTATTCGTTCAATCTGTTACTGGTGAGCAGGCATTAACATTACTTGATATGTCGGTCTTTGGATGGCGTGCAAATGATCAGCTAAAGCATCAAGTGAAATCGACGGCGATTGCCGATTTAGAGTTTAATTGGCAAATTTTAGTCCTAAAAAACGTCTATAAATGGTCGAAAAGGTAACGAGCCAGAAGGCTGATAACAAGCGATAATGGCAACAATGTGCTGAGAGCGTTAAAGGGCTAGGGCGCTTAGTGATTAGGCGCTATAAGTGCTAATACGAGGGTTTCGAAGAGATTGCTTTTAAAGGCTAAATGATTGAAGGCGATATAGATTTAATCGTAAAAAATTTGCTGTCGAGAAGACGTAGGTGTTTAGATTTTTCGCTTGATACCGCTTGATACCGCTTGATACC